>JAJAZN010000227.1 GCA_026785685.1 Thermoleophilia bacterium | reverse complement strand
CCTCACCGGCGCCTTCCTCGTCGCCCGCGCATGTCTTCCCCTCCTCGTCGAGCGCCGCGGCGCGCTCGTTGGTATCTCGTCCAATAGCGCTCTGCGTGCAAGCCCCGACGACGCGTCGTACAGCACCTCGAAGGCGGGACTCTCGATGCTCTGTAAGGCGATCGCTAACGACTACGGGCCGCGGGGAGTGCGCGCGAACGCCGTCTGCCCGGGCTGGGTTCGCACGCCGATGGGCGACGCTGCGATGGACGGGCTGGCGACGCTGCGTGGCACCGACCGCGAGGGCGCCTACGCGCTCACCCACGCGCACGTGCCCCTGCGGCGCCCGGGCCGGCCGGAGGAGATCGCATCCGTCGTCGCGTTCCTGATCTCTCCTGAGGCCTCCTATGTCAACGGCGTGGAGCTGCTCGTCGACGGCGGCGGGGATGTCGTCGACGTTAGTGCGACGGCGTGGACGTCTCCCTAACGGGGACAAGCGCGCACTCAACCTTCCGTTTGAGAGTGCCGAAACACCTCGAGGTGAGAGCGCGCATCGCCACCGGAGCCGTCGCCGCGGGGTGTGTCGTCGCACTTGCTTTCTCGAGCGGTGGGTTCTTCGCGTCGGAATGGGGGCTCGTCATGCTCGCGTTCCTGCTCGTGCTGCTCGCGGCGGCCATGCTCGCCGACCGCATAGAGGTCGGCGGATCCGCGCTCGTGATGCTCGCCACCCTCGCCGCGCTCGGCGTCTGGCAGCTCGCATCAGTCCTCTGGTCGGCGGGCTCCGGCCCGCCGATCGCGGAAGCGGAGCGCACGCTCCTCTACCTCACGGCAGCCGCGGCCCTTCTGGTGTGTCTGACCCCGGCTTCCGTCCCCGCGCTGCTCGAGGGCATCACGGCGGGAGCGACGATCGTCTCCCTCTATGCGCTCGCCACGCGCCTCGCTCCCGGGCTGCTCGGCGGCGCGTACGATCCGGCGTCCGGCTACCAGCTCGCGAAGCCGATCGGCTACTGGAACGCACTCGGTCTTCTCCTCGTATTCGGCCTCGTCCTCGCGGCCGGGATCGCGCTCCGGCGCAATTCGGTGCGAGCGGCCCTCGCTGGTGCCGCCGCGGTACCGCTTGCCACCGGGCTCTACTTCACCTTCAGCCGCGGATCGGTGGCGGCGCTGGCCGTCGCTCTCACCGTTCTCCTCGCACTCGACAGCGACCGGCTACGGGCCGCGCTACTCCTTGTGACGTTCCTGACGGTGCCGCTCGTCGCAGTCATGCTCGCGGGGCGGTCGACCTCGTTGACGACTGCCGGCGCTACCCTTCAGACCGCCCAGCGGGAGGGGCATCGGCTCGCCTGGCAGCTCGTCGTGCTGGCGCTGCTCGCGGCAGCGGTGCAGCTCGTGGCGGCCTGGGTGCGCCCGAGGCTCCAGGTCGGGCGAGCGCTGCGAAGGGGCCTCGCTGGTGCCGTGGTCGCGCTCGTCGTGCTGCTCGGCGTCGCCGGGCTCACGCGGGCCGGCGGGCCGCGTGCGATCGTCGACCGGGCGCGGGAGGCGTTCGTCGAGGAGCCTCCGGCGACGACCCAGGGTCTCGATCGCCGTCTGCTCTCGGCCTCGGGTAACGGCCGCGCCGCCTACTGGCGGGTCGCGGCGCGAATGGTCGGGCGCGAGCCGCTTCTCGGCGCCGGCGCCGGCTCGTTCGGGAGCACCTGGGTGAAGGAACGGCCTGTGGCGAACGAGGCGCGCGACGCCCACAACCTGTACCTCGAGACATTGGCAGAGCTCGGTCCCGTCGGACTCGCGCTGCTTCTGGCAGTGCTCGCGGCACCGTTCGCATCACTTCGCCGGGTACGGTGTGACCCAAGCGCGCCTGCGGCCGCGGGCGTCCTCGTGGCATTCCTGCTCCACGCCGCTGTTGACTGGGATTGGGAGATTCCGCTCCTCGTTCTCGTCGCTCTCGCCTGCGGAGTGACGTTACTCGTACTCGATCCGCGAAAGCGATCCGTCGCGCTGACGACCGGGCGCCGCGTTGCACTGGTCGGGGCTGTCTGTGCCGCGCTCGGTGCAGCGCTTGTCGTCCACGTTGGGAACCGGGCGGCCGGCGACGCGCTCGACGCTCTCGCCGCCGACGAGCCCGAGCGTGCGGCAGTAGCAGCGAGACGGGCGCAAGCCTGGATGCCGTGGTCCAGTGAGGGCGACCAGCTGCTCGGAGAGGCTCTCGCTGAAGACGGCCGGGACGAGGCTGCACGCGAGGTGTTGCGGCGCGCAGCGCGACGGGATCCCGGCGAATGGAGCGTCTGGTACGACCTCGCAACCGTCTCGACGGCCACCGAACGGGTGAACGCGCTCACTCGCGCGAGGGAACTGAACCCTCTGAGTGTCGAGATCGAGGCCCTCGCGGCCGACAACCAAACAGATCCCTGAAAGGTGCATCGCAGGATTCAGACACGAGGCGCACCGACAGGTTCGAAAAGCATCGACAAAGGGTTGGAGGGCGTTCATGCAGGAATCGGGAGGAAAGCAGCGCGCACGACTGACAGGGTTCGTCGCGGTCGCGTTTGCATCATTCGTCATGTTTGCAGCGCTCGGCGGTGTAGGGCTCGCCCAGACCGCCGTCGGGCTCGGTCAATACCAGTACGGCAAGAAAGTGACAATTTGTCACAAGGGCAAGCGCACGATCCGGATCTCGGTTCGAGCCTGGCCGGCCCACAAGCGCCACGGCGACTCGGTGGGTACGTGCGAGCAGGCAGCGAAAAGAGCCCACGCAAAGAAGAAGCACGCGAAGATCGCCGTGACCCACGGCAAGAAGGCGGAGCAGGGCAAGGCCGGCAAGAAGGCGGAGCAGGGCAAGGCCGGCAAGGAGAAGTCAGAGGGAAGCACGAGCAGCT
>JAJAZN010000226.1 GCA_026785685.1 Thermoleophilia bacterium | reverse complement strand
GGCATCGACGATGCTCGCTCTTGCGCAAATGGCCCTCTATCGCGGCGCGCCCGATCGGGTCATCGAGCTTGCAACCGAGTATGCGTCCTGGGGCGAGACCGCTTCCACCCAGGCGGCCGGGGTGCGCATCTGGGCCCGCGTGCTGATCGCGCAGGCCGAACGAAGGCACGGCGACGCGTTATCCGAGTGCCTCGACGCGCTTCGAGGCGAGGCCCACAACGCCGATCCCATCGCCGTCGAGGTGTTGCTCCAGCTCGGCTGCGAGTCCGCAGCGCACGTGGGCGATGCCGATGCGCTCGGGACGCTCCTCGCAGCCGGCGCGGCCGCGCCGATCGACCGCTCACCGTCGCTCGAGGCACACACGAAGCTGCACGAAGCCAGGCTCGCCGCCCTCCGCGGCGAGGACGAGCCCTGCTTCGAGGACGCGGTCGCCGCGCTCCGAGAGGTCGGGGAGGCGTTCTGGGTGGGAACTGCGCTCCTCGAGCAGGCAGAGTGGCTTGCGGGGCACGAGCGCAGGGACGAGATCGCGCCGCTCCTTGCCGAGGGCCGTGAGGTGTTCGAGCAGCTGCGCGCGCAGCCGCGGCTGGAGCGGCTCGAGGCGATTCAGGCGGCGAGGTCGACGTCTGCCTCCTCGAGCGCGTAGGACACGGGTGCCCAGCGGTCGCAAGGACCGCGCGCCTCTCCGCGCTCGCGTAGGGGATCACACGTCGCCAGCATGATCCCGTTCACACCTGCACTGCGCGACCAGGTCGCCGGCAATCTGGCGCGACACACACGACGCGAGCGTGCGCTCGACGGACGACGTCATGCCGCCGTCGCGATCGTCGTCGTCGACAGCGACGCCGAGCGTGACGGCCACGACCCCTTTCCCGTGGGGCCCGACTACTTCGACGGTCTCCCGTCCGACGTTTCGGGCCTCGACGGGCGCATGTCCGGCGTGGCGGGCGGCGCGGCGTTTCTCTTGTGTCGCCGTGCGGCCAAGCTCAGCGCCCACGCCGGACAGTGGTCACTGCCAGGCGGCCGCTGCGACGGCGGTGAGGCGGCGCCCGAGGCCGCGCTCCGTGAGCTCCACGAGGAGCTCGGGCTCCTTCTCGACGACGACGCTGTGCTCGGCCTCCTCGACGATTACGTCACGCGCTCCGGGTACGTGATCACGCCGGTGATCGTCTGGGGCGGCGGCGTCGTCGAGCTTGCTCCCGACCCGGCCGAGGTCGCGTACGCGTATCGCATCGGGCTGCACGAGCTCTGCCGGGCCGATTCGCCCCGCTTCGCGACGATCGCCGAAAGCAACCGGCCGGTCGTGGAGGTTCCGCTGGGTGGTGATCTGATCTACGCACCAACGGGCGCGATGCTCGTTTAGTTCCGCTGGGTTGCGATCGAGGGTCGAATCAATGAACGCGTCGACGGCTTCGAGCAACCCGTCTTCGCATGGCGCTAGGCGCACCGAGTGCAACTCAGCCATTAGGCTCAGGCAACAAGCTCGACGTCCGCGCCCACGAGCGCGTAGGTCACGAGCGCGCGGCGATCAGCCGTGACGAGCGTGGCACTCTCGGCAGCGGCAGTGGCTCCGATCAGGGCATCGTACGTCGCTCCGCCATGGATGCCCGCTGCGGAAAGCTGCGCAAGGAGGAGACGTTGGGCAGCAGCCGACAATCCGATCCAGCGATTCTCGAACCAGTCGTCGAGAAAGAGGAGCGCCGCGGCCGGATGCATGCGACTGGGCTCGGGCATGCGCGTCAGCGCCGAATAGGTCTCGACGGCTGCGTGCGCCACGATGCCGGGACGCGACCCAGCAGCAAGTGCGTCGAAGGCCGCCTCGTGGCTCTCGTGCCACGGTGATGCCGCGGCGACGGCCACACTCGCGTCGGCGACCTTCAACGTCTTAGCTTCTCGAGCAGAGCACGGACATCGTCGGCGGTGAGAGCAGGCATTTCGCGATCGGACGCTGCGACAAGACGGCCGCGCTTTCGCGCGAGGCGGATGTGCGATGCCACGGGAGCGATCTCGACCCTGCCGTCGACCAGTCCGATCTCGACCTCGGTCCCGCCCGTCAGGCCGAGCTCATCGCGCATTGCCTTCGGGACGATCACGCGCCCCGCCTTATCGATGGTTGTTCTCACACCATAATTATACCATTCAGAATGGCATAGAAGGAGACAGGCTCCCGGTGCGGCCCGATCAGGTGAGGCCCGCGCCTAACCCCTACGCCGCAACGACAGCGGCGCGGTTTCCGGCGAGCACGCCGCGCAGGAACTGCCCGGTGTACGAGCCGTCCACGGCCGCAACGTCCTCCGGCGTGCCGGCGGCGATCAACTCGCCACCCGCCTCCCCACCCTCGGGCCCGAGGTCGACGACCCAGTCGGCCTGCTTGATCACGTCGAGGTTGTGCTCGATCACGAGCACGGTGTTGCCCGTATCGACGAGCCGCTGCAGCACCTCGAGCAGCTTCTCGATGTCGGCGAAGTGGAGGCCCGTCGTGGGCTCGTCGAGGATATAGAGCGTCCGACCGGTCGCGACCTTGGAGAGCTCCGAGGCGAGCTTGACGCGTTGCGCCTCCCCACCGGACAGCGTCGTCGCCGGCTGGCCGAGGCGAATGTAGTCGAGCCCGACGTCGTGCAGCGTCTGCAGTCGGCGGCGGATCTTTGGGATGCGGGCAAAGAACTCGAGCGCCTCCTCGACCGACATCTCGAGCACGTCCGAGATCGACTTGCCCTTGAAGCGCACCTCGAGCGTCTCCTTGTTGTAGCGCTTGCCGTGGCAGGTCTCGCACGGCACGTAGACGTCGGGCAGGAAGTGCATCTCGATCTTGATCTGGCCGTCGCCCTTGCACGTCTCGCAGCGGCCGCCGCGAACGTTGAACGAGAAGCGGCCCGGCTTGTAGCCGCGCACCTTCGCCTCGGGCGTGAGGGAGTAGAGGTCGCGAACGTGGGTAAAGAGGTCGGTGTAGGTCGCCGGGTTCGACCGCGGTGTGCGGCCGATCGGCGTCTGGTCGATGTCGATCACCTTGTCGAAGACCTCAATCCCCTCGACGTCATCGTGCGCTCCGGGCTTCACGCGAACCTTGTTGAGCTGGTTCGCGAGCGCTTTATAGACGATCTCGTTCACGAGCGTCGACTTGCCCGAGCCGGACACGCCCGTGACACAGACGAACTTGCCGACGGGGAAGTCGACGTCGATCGCCTTCAGGTTGTGCTGGGCAGCGCCACGGATGGTGAAGACGCCGCGATCGTCCTCGCGCCTCGGCGGGATCGCGATCGTGCGTCGACCGGAGAGGAAGTCGCCGGTGACGGATCCCTTCGTGCGCATCACCTGCTTGGCGGTGCCCTCGGCGACGACGTACCCGCCGTGCTCGCCGGCACCCGGCCCCATGTCGACGACCCAGTCGGCGACGCGCATCATCTGCTCGTCGTGCTCGACGACGAGCACCGTGTTACCGAGCGCCTTCAACCGCTGCAGCGTCTGGATCAGCCGGTCATTGTCGCGCTGGTGGAGCCCGATCGACGGCTCGTCGAGGATGTAAAGAACGCCCACGAGCTGCGAGCCGATCTGCGTCGCGAGCCGGAGTCGCTGCGCCTCGCCACCCGACAGCGTCTTCGCAGCGCGGTCGAGCTGGAGGTAGCCGACACCCACATCGGAGAGGAACGTCAGCCGCTCGCGGATCTCCTTCACGATCCGGTGGCCGATCAGCTCCTCCGTGGGCGTCAGGCCGAGATCGTCGAGGAAGCGGAGCGCGGCGGTGACGGAGAGGCGCGTGAACTCGGTGATCGATCGCCCGCCAACGGTGACGGCCAGGACGGCCGGCTTGAGCCGGGCGCCGTTGCAGTCGGGGCAGGGCCGGAAGTTCATGTACTCCTCGATCCGCTCCCGCTGCTGCGCCGACTCCGTCTCGCGGTAGCGCCGCTCGAGGTTCCGCAGGATGCCCTCGAACGCCATCGCGTACTGGCGCTTTCGGCCCATTCGATTCTTGTACTGAACGAGGATGCGATCGCCATTCGTGCCGTAGAGGAACCAGCTGCGCTGCTCGTCGGTGAGGTCGCGCCAGGGGAGATCGACATCGATCTCGTAGCGGTCGGCGATCGCCTGGATGACGCCCTCGTAGAAGCTCGAACTGCCGACCGACCAGGGCACGAGCGCTCCGTCGGCGACGGAGATGGACGTGTCGGGAACGAGCATGTCGGGGTCAATCTCGAGCTGGGCGCCGAGCCCCGTGCAGCGCGGACAGGCGCCGTGTGGAGCGTTGAAGGAGAAGATCCGCGGCTCGAGCTCGGGCAGGGAGACGCCGTGCTCGGGGCAGGCGAAGTTCTCCGAGTAGAGGAAGCTCTCGCCATCCACGACGTCGACCCCGACAAGCCCCTCCGCCAGCGAGGTGGCCGTCTCGACCGACTGGGTCAGGCGCTGCCGGAGGTCGGGCTTGAGCACGAGCCGGTCGACGACGACCTCGATCGTGTGCTTGAACTTCTTGTCGAGGACAATCTCCTCCTCGAGCAACCGCTGCTCGCCATCGACCTTGACGCGGGTGAAGCCGTCACGACGAAGCTCCTCGAGCACGTCGCGGAACTCACCCTTGCGGTCGCGCACGATCGGCGCGTTGACCGTGAAGCGCGTACCCTCAGGGAGCGCGAGAATCTGCTCGACGATCTGGTCGAGGCTCTGGCCGGCGATCGGACGGCCACAGACGGGACAGTGGGGCCGCCCTACCCGCGCATAGAGCAGGCGAAGGTAGTCGTAGATCTCGGTGACGGTGCCGACCGTCGAACGTGGGTTGCGCGACGTCGTCTTCTGGTCGATCGAGATCGCGGGCGAGAGGCCGTCGATCGAATCGACGTCGGGCTTCTCCATCATCTGCAGGAACTGGCGCGCGTACGCGGAGAGCGACTCGACGTAGCGGCGCTGCCCCTCGGCGTAGATCGTGTCGAAGGCAAGGGAGGATTTGCCCGAGCCGGACAGGCCAGTGATGCAGATGAGGGCGTTGCGCGGAAGACGGACGGTGACGTCCTTGAGATTGTGCTCCCGGGCGCCGTGGACGACGAGCTCTTCGATCGGCATGTGAGCCAGCTTACCGCGGCGAGCGTGATCGAACAAGTGTTCTCATCAACGTGGGCTGTGCTCGTTGGAACATGACCTCGCCGTTGCACAAGGGAGGGGTCACGGGGAACCGCACGCGAAGCGTGCAACAAGCAGGAGCGTGCGGGAAGGCGCGATCTGCTTTCCCGTTTCGTCTTCCCTCACCCCTTCCCGGCATGAGGATCAGGCGAAGCCCGCAAGAAACAGATCGCCGGAGGCTGATGCGAGATGCGGTTTCACCGCATCAGCCTGCGGCGGCCAAAGATTAGGCCGCCGAGGGTGAAGCCGAGACCGAACGTCCCGAGTGCGAAGGCGCCGACTGCGACGACCTTGCGCCACACAGACAGCCTCTGCCAGTGGCCGAGCGCCGCCTCTTCTTGCTCGGTCAACTCCTCGCCGCGCCGCTGTTTGCGCAGCGCCCCCCCGGCCTGGAGGCCGAGGTAGAGGTCGTCGAAGATCTCCGGGGTCTGTTCCGACATGCTTCGAGTGTATAGCCTCGTTCGGCGATGACCCTGTCTCAACGACCCGTTGTCGCAGCGTTCGACGTCGACGGGACGCTGACGACGCGCGACTGCGTGACACCGTTCCTCTACCGAACGGTGGGCCTGCACGCCGGGCTCGCGCTCCTGCGGCAGCCATTCAGCGTGTCGAGGGCGCTCGTGCGCCGCGATCGCGACAGCATCAAGGCAACGGTGTGCACGGCGTTCGCCGGCATGGATGCGGAAGCTGTCGACGCACGGGGAGTCACGTTCGCGAGGGAGATCAAGAGACGGTGGCTCCGATCCGACACCTTTGCGCTACTTCAACAACACCAGGGGCTCGGCCACGCGGTCGTCCTCGTCTCGGCCTCCCTCGACCCGTATCTCGTGCCGTTCGGATCGAGCATCGGAGCGACAGGGGTGGTGTGCACAGAGCTCGAACGCGACCTGCACGGGGTGCTCACAGGGCAGCTGGCCGGCCCGAACTGCCGTGGGCCCGAGAAGGTGCGCCGACTCGAGAAATGGCTCGCCGCGTCCGGGATGGCCGATGCCGTCGTGTGGGCGTACGGCGACTCGGGGGGCGATGACGCGCTCCTTGCCCGCGCAGATCATCCTGTCCGCGTTAGCCGTCGGCACGTCGCCGTGGAACCCGTCTGACGTACGATCTCGAAAATCCGTCGCGAGGGAGCCGCCCGTGCACGAAGGACTCGAGGAACTGAAGATCAGGCTCGGAGAGATCTCCGACCTACGATCGACCAGCGCCCTTCTCGACTGGGATCAGATGGTGATGATGCCGCCCGCCGGCGCCTCGGTTCGCGCGCACAGGCAGGCAACGCTCGAACGCGTCGCGCACGAACGCTTCACGAACGATCGCATCGGTGAGCTCGTGAGCGATCTCGCCGACGTCGAATCGTCGCTGCCGTACGACTCCGACGATGCCAGCTTGATCAGGGTGACGCGTCGAGACTGGGAGAAGGCACGCCGGATCCCCGTAGAGCTCGCAGCGCGGCTGACGCAGACAGCGTCCGAGGCAATGGAAGCATGGGTCTCGGCACGTGCCGCCAACGACTATTCCGCGTTCCGCCCCTGGCTCGATCGGCAGCTCGAGCTGAAGCAGGAGTACATCGCCTGCTTCGAGCCGGCAGCAGACCCGTACGACCACCTGCTGGACGACTTCGAACCGGGGACGAGCGCTGAGGAGGTAGCGGCGGTCTTTGCCCGTCTCAAGGAGGTGCTCGTCCCAATGATCGCGGAGGTGAGCTCAGTCGGAGACGGTGGCGGCCTTGGTCACGGCCCGTTCCCCGAAGCGGGGCAACGCTCGATCGGACTCGCCGCGATGACGGCGTTCGGCTTCGACACGGACTCGTTTCGCCTCGACACGACCGTGCATCCTTTTTGCTCGGCGTTCGGAATCTCCGACATCCGGGTCACGACGCGCTACCAGGAGGACGATCTCGAGTCGCTCTTCAGCTGCATGCACGAGATCGGCCACGGGCTCTACGAGCGCGGCGTCAGCCCGTCGCTCGAGCGCACCCCGCTCGCCCAAGGCTGTTACTCGGGCCTGCACGAGAGTCAGAGCAGGCTGTGGGAGAACATCGTCGGTCGGTCGCTCCCGTTCTGCCGCTGGCTGCACCCGCAGCTCGTGGCGACATTCCCGGAGGCGCTCGGTCGTTTCTCCGTTGAGCGGTTCCACCGCGCCGTCAACCGCGTCGAGCCGTCGTTCATCCGCGTCGACGCCGACGAGGTCACGTACGGGATGCACATCATCCTGCGCTTCGAGCTCGAGCGAGAGCTCATCGCGGGGACGCTCTCGACGGCCGACCTGCCCGACGCGTGGAACACGCGGTTCGAGGAGTACCTCGGCCTGAAGGTGCCGGAGGATCGCCTGGGAGTGCTCCAGGACGTCCACTGGTCGTGCGGCTACTTCGGCTACTTCCCGACCTACCAGCTCGGTAACGTGATGAGCGTGCAGATCTGGGAGGCAGCGCAGGCGGCACTGCCGGGCCTCGAGGAGCGGTTCGAGCAGGGCGACTTCTCGGCGCTCGGAACGTGGCTCCGCGAGAACCTCTACTCCCTCGGCCGCAAGCTGACGCCGAAGGAGACCTTTGCGCGCGTGGCGGGCGGGCCAATCGATCCGGAGCCGTACCTGCGCTATCTCCAGAGCAAGCACGGGGTTGCATGACCCCCGACTGACGATCTAGCGGTTCGGGACAGCGCTCGATCCTCGACGCTACGACGAACCCGCGATGACAAGGCCCGACTCGTAGGCCGGTACAACAGCCTGTACGCGGTCGCGCAGCCCGAGCTTGGCGAGGATGCTCGCGACGTGCGACTTGACGGTCGACGCCTCGACGAACAGCTCGGCTGCGATCTCGGCGTTCGACAGACCTTGGGCGAGGAGCTGCAACACCTCGAGCTCCCGCGGCGTCAGGTCGTTCAACGACGCCGACGGAGCACCTGACGGCCGCCGCGCGAACTCTTCTACGAGCCGACGAGTCACCGACGGCGACAGGAGCGACTCGCCCGCCGCGACGACACGCACCGCCCGCACGAGATCATCCGCAGGCCCGGTCTTGAGGAGGAAGCCGGCCGCACCCGAGCGGAGGGCCTCGAACACCACCTCGTCGAGGTCGAACGTCGTGAGCACGAGAACGCGGGTCGGGAGCGCGGCGGCAACAATGCGTGCTGTCGCGGCGATGCCATCGAGCACGGGCATCCGGACATCCATGAGCACGACGTCGGGGCACTCGTGCCGGACGAGCTCGAGCGCCTGCGCGCCATCCGCTGCCTCACCCACGACCGTGATATCAACCTCGCTCTCGAGAATCATGCGGAAGCCGGTGCGCACGAGCTCCTGGTCATCCGCAAGCGCGACGCGGATCATGTCGACCCCACTGGCAGGACGGCCCGCAGCCCCCATCCGCCCTCCTTGCGGCGGCCCATCTCGACCTGACCGCCGTACATTTCGGCCCGTTCCTTCATCCCGACGAGTCCGTTGCCGGTGCCGCCACCACCGCCACTGCCGACACCGTCATCCACGACCTCGAGCTCGAGCGCCGTCTCCGTGTATCGAACGGTGACCTGCGCCCGACCTCCTCCGGCGTGCTTCAGCGCGTTCGTGAGCGCCTCCTGGATGATCCTGTAGGCGGCCAGATCGAGACCTGCCCCGAGCGGACGGGGACGGCCCTCGATCACGACCTCCACGGGCAGCCCGGCACCGCCGACCCGCGTGGCGAGCGCCTCGAGCTCGGCCAGCCCGGGCTGTGGCGCGAACGGCTCCAGTGCACCGCGTTCGCGAAGCACGCCGAGCAGGATGAGCATCTCGTCCACCGTCTCTCGGCCAGTGCGCTCGGCGCTTGCGAGGGCATCTCGTGCAGCGTCGGGATCGCTCGCCAGGATGCGCGAGGCTGCGGTCGCCTGGATCGTCATCACGCTGACATTGTGCGCCACGACGTCATGCAATTCGTGCGCGATGCGAATGCGCTCTGCCTCGACAGCGGCCTGGGCCCGCGCATCGCGCTCGGCCGCCAGCTCCGTCGTGAGTCGCTCCAGCTGCTCCGCTCGCTGTTGCCACGACCGAACGAGCCTCCCGACGACCCACGCCATCGCGAACCAGAACGTCACAGCAAGGAACTCGAGGCTGTCGTAGCCCTGGCCGAACGCCAGGAGCACTCCGACGACAACGACGGCTGCTTCGAGTGCGACGATCGCCCGGATCGCGCGCCAACCCTCGAGGTACGCCCCTGCTCCGTAGACGAGCACGACGAGCGCGACAAAGCCCTCAAATGACGCCTGGTGCGGCGCGGTCAGCAGGATGTTGCCGCACGCGGCTGCAAACGAGACGGCGATCGCGCCAACCGGATAGCGCCGCATGACGAGGAGCGGCGAGATACTTGCGAGAGCGATCAGCGTCGAGGCCCAGCGCAGTCCGCCCCATCCTCGCGTGACCGGATCCGCGGGCAACCAGATCTCGACCAGAGAGGCCACGAGGAGCACGAGCATGAGCACGAGAAGCCCGATTCCGGCCGATCCGACATTCCACCCCGAAATCCGATCACCGACCGAACGCATCATCTCCTGACCGTACCCCGTTTCCGTCGGGACGGCATCGGCCGCGAGACGGAACCTTGCCCGCGCCGTTCCTCCTCGAGAAGGAGACGGAGTTCGGTCGCGTGGCCGTGGTTCCTGACGCCAAGAGGCGTGACCATAACCTCGTCACCATCCAACCGATCGGAGATTCCGTGTCGCCCTCACTCCTCACCCGTCTCGGCGCCGCCTGCGGCGCCCTCTACGTCGTGATCGCCGTGATCGCGAACGACGCACTCAGCCCGGGATCGCCCGACTCGACAGCCTCGACGCAGGCGATCGGTGCCTGGTGGCGCGCCCATGAGGTCACGACCGCCAACTGGGCGATCGGATTCCTGGAGCTGATCGCGCTGCTCTGTTTCCCGATCTTCGTTGTCGTTCTCGCTTGAGTCCTCCAGCGCGCCGACCGGGGCCGAACCTGGCTCCCGTGGGCCGTTCTCGCCATGGGCCAGCTCTCCGCGGTCGTGAAGCTCGCCTCCGGCGCCCCGATGTTTGCGCTTCTCTGGCGTGCCGATGAAGGGATCTCCGACGGCCTCGCCGCCGTACTGGTCGACATGAACGGCGCCTCGTTCATTCTCACGTGGGCGCTCGACGCCGTGATGCTCGCAGCAGCAGGGGGCGTGATCATCGCTACCCGCTGCCTGCCACGCTGGCTCGGTTGATGGGCGCTCGTGACCGCACCGCTCCTTCTCGCAACCGTGCCGTTTGCAGTGTCCGGCCCGCCGACGTTCCTGCTGGCTCTGATCTGGGTCGTCGCGACAAGCATGACGCTCGTGATTCGCGGCGAGCGAGTGTCCGGCTGAAGCCGGACACCTCAGGCGACGGCGGTGCCGTAGCGCTTCGCGGGCCGCCCCCCCGGGCCGGGCCCCGGGCCCCCCCCGGGCCCGGGGGCGGGCCGCCCAGTGGTCTT
>JAJAZN010000225.1 GCA_026785685.1 Thermoleophilia bacterium | reverse complement strand
GCGATGTCCCGAGCGTAGATAGCGGCTGCCTTTGAGTGACCGGCCGTGTATTGGTCGCTCTTCTCAAGAGTCGCCACTAGGGCCTCAGCGCAGGAGAGGTTGGGGCGCGTGAGGTCTTCGGCCAATTGTCGCTGCTGCTGATACATGGCAAAGAGGCGCTGAGCCGCCAAGGCCGGGATGAAAAAGAGGGGGGCCGTCCATGGTGAGATCTCGGTGTAAGCGAATGCCAGGACGGCGACAGTTGGAACGTAGAACAGCACCGACGTGAGGAGGAGCGGGCTGACGGTTCGGATGATGCCCCTGATGCTTCGGCCTCGGATGCGCGCCGTGATCGCAGCGAAGAGCATGTCCAGGATCTCTGCAACCACGCAAGCCGCGAGACTGGCGATCAACAGCCCGCCGAACTGCGATGTCGTGACTCCGAGCAGTGACTGGGCGACTAGGCCAGCGATAGCGCCGGTGATAAAGCGAGAACTCGCATAGCTCGCGAGTTTGAGACGTGGGGCACGGTCAGGATCGGAGCGGGCCAGTAGATCCGGATCGCCAAGCATTGACGCAGCGTTGACCACACCGGCGGCCACGGGACCGAAGAGTACGGCAGCAAACAACGTGGGCAGGAGAGCGATCGTCATTTGCGTCGTGGGCCTCACCCAGACACCGCTTCGCTCGGCCAGCGCATTGACGATCACCAGTGCGCCGATGGTGAGGAAGTCCCCGCCGAGCCCGTGCCCCCAGACCACAAGGACCGTGCCGAGAACGAATGCGACGGCGCCTAGTGCAATCACGTACTGCTGGGTTCTGCGTTGGATCGTCGTGTTCACTTGCGCTATCCCTCGATTGGGGTATACGATCTGTGGTGCCGTTAGTCCCCTAGCTAGGAGCGAACGATGCGTAAGTACTTTCGTCGTGTCGCAGCTCATGTACTCATGAGCGGCGCGAAAGACTGGTAGCCGTCAGATCCTGAGTTCAACGCCTCTGGTGGGCATCCCTCTTTCGGGGGGTTTCGCCAGATCGTTGGGGGCAGGGTCCGACGGTCTAACCACAGTGAAGTAGCAGGTGTTACGCAATGAGCCCACGCCGATAGCCAACAGCTACGGCGTGGGCTCTACTGCGAGCCTGAAGCTTCGCGAGTAGATGCCGCACATGTGACTTCACTGTCTCCTCCGAGAGGAAGAGGCGCTGACCGATCTCGCGATTGACGAGACCGTCCGCGACGAGTTGGAGAACCTCGAGCTCGCGGGCCGTCGGATCCTGCGTCAGCTCACGCAGAGCCGGCGGGTTGAACGGGATCACGGCGCCGGAGCGGCTCGTACTTCTCCGGGCTGCCGCCGCCTCGAAGCGACGACTGTGGTCGCGATAGCGGCTCAGGATCTCTTTGCGTTCTGCTGCGTCCATGACCGCTTGTATCGGCGTCGGTAGGCACGTCTTTAGACCAAACGGCACCGAATGTGCGCGAATCACCCGCAGTGGGGGATGTTTGTCCCGAACCAGAGCACCGGACGACGCCGAGACACGATTGCGGTCGACAGGAGATCTCTCAAGCGGCGAGCGAGGCGAGCTCGCGCAGTGCTGCAAGCCGCGAGAGCGCCTGGCCCTCGAGCTGGCGAACCCGCTCGCGGGTGAGATCGAGCTCGTGACCGATCGCCTCGAGCGTCCAGGGCTCGCCCTCGAAGCCAAACCGCAGCTCGAGAATTCTCCGCTCACGCTCCGGCAACGCGTCGAGCGCCCTGCGGACACCCTGGCGGCGAAGGGACTCCTCTGCCTCCTCGAACGGATCGGCCGCCTCGCGGTCGGCGAAGAGATCGCCCAGCTCGCCCTCGTCATCGGCGCCAACCGTCTGGTTCAGCGAGACCGAGGCGTGTGCTGCACCGAGCGCCTCCTCGACGTGCTGGATCGGAAGCCCCGTTGCCTCGGCTAGCTCCAGCTTTGTCGCCTCGCGGCCGAGCTCGACCTCGAGGCGTCGCGCTGCGCGCGACAGCTTCTGCTGGCGTTCGACGACGTGAACAGGCACGCGGATCGTGCGGGCGTGGTTTGCAACGGCACGCTGCACTGACTGACGAATCCTCCATGTTGCGTACGTCGAGAACTTGAAACCGCGGCGCCAGTCGAACTTCTCGACAGCGCGATTGAGCCCGAGCGTCCCCTCCTGAATCAGGTCGAGGAACGGCACTCCGAGTCCGCGATAGCCTTTCGCGATTGACACGACGAGGCGAAGGTTCGACTCGATCATCCGACGCTTGGCGACCGGATCGCCGCGCTCGATGCGCTTTGCGAGCGTTACCTCGTCGGCAGCAGTCAGCAGCTTGTGACGTCCGACATCGGCGAGGAACAGCTGCAACGAGTCGGCGGCACCGGAGAGCGGCTCAGCGGCCCAGACAGCAGCCTCGGCCTCCTCCTTCTTGCGCTCGGCATCGGCGAGCAGCTTTTTGGCGTCCGCGTCGGCCTGCGGCTGCCCGACCTCGAGACCGATCGTCTCGAGCTCGCGCGTGATCTGCTCTGCTTCCTCGTCGTTCAGCTCATGCTCGAGAACGAACGCCTCGAGCTCGATGGGATCCACCCAGCCGCGCTCCTCTGAGCGCGCGATCAGTCCCTTGATCTGATCGGATTCGAACAGTTCGGTCAGCTGGCTCTGCGTCAAGCGGCTGTTTCAGTCCTTTCGCGTACCCCGGTGTGCACAATCTCTCATGACTCTATGGTGATTCGCCCCCGTTTTCCAGGGGTAGAGACCCCAATCTCGCTGTCACAAGCTGACAACGCAGTCTCCGCGATCGTTATTCCTCCGCTCGGGAAGGATGCAAACTCCACCGATCCATCGGCACGGCGGGCCAACGACCAGTACCCCCCACGATAGTGGATTGCAAGCCGACGTGTGTCAGCGCTTGGCGGTCGAGCGGCGCTTCTTTGGAGCCGGCCCCTTGGCCCGTCTCTCGGCCAGCAATTCGAGCGCACGATCCATCGTCAGGCTCTCCGGCTCATCGCCCCGTCGGAGGCTCGCGTTGGTCTCACCGTCGGTCACATACGGGCCGAAGCGCCCATCCTTGACGACGATCGACTTGGCCGTCGTCGGATCGGGACCGAGATCCTTCAGCGGCGGCTTTGCCTGGCCGCGGCCGCGCCGTTCCTTCGGCTGGGCGAGAATCGCGGTCGCCTCCTCCACCGTGACGGTGAAGAGCTGCTCCTCGTCGGTCAGTGAACGCGTCTCCGAGCCCTTCTTGATGTACGGGCCGTAGCGTCCGTTCGCGACCTGGATCTCCTCGCCGTCGGCGGCAACAAGGACACGCGGGAGCGAGAGCAGCCGGAGCGCATCCTCGAGCGTCAGCGTCTCGAGCGACATCGTCTTGAAGAGCGATCCGGTGCGCGGCTTCTCGGTCGAGCCCTCCTCGAGCACCTCGCTGACGTACGGCCCATAGCGACCGTCACGGGCGACGACCTCGCGGCCCGTTTCGGGATCGACACCGAGCGTCCGGTCGCTTGAGCCCTTCGCGAGTAGCTCCTCTGCCTTCTCGCGCGTCAGCTCATCGGGCGCCATGTCGTCGGGGACGCTCGCCCGCTCCTCACCACGCTGCAGGTACGGGCCGTAGCGACCGACACGCAGGACGATGTCGTCGACACCGGGGATTTCGATCGAGTTCACGTCTCGAGCGTCGATCTCCTCCAGATGATCGGTGACGAGGGCGTGGAGCCCCTCCGTGGCAGGCTCACCGTTCACGGCTTCCGTGCCACGGTAGAAGCGGCCCAGCCAGTCGACACGGTTCTCGGCGCCGTCGGCGATGCGGTCGAGATCGTCCTCGAGCAGCGCCGTGAAGTCGTAGTCGACGAGGCGTCCGAAGTGCTTCTCGAGCAGCTTCGTGACAGAGAAGGCGAGGAACGTCGGGACGAGAGCGGTGCCCTTCTTGAAGACGTAGCCACGGTCGAGAATCGTGCCCATGATCGACGCGTATGTCGAAGGGCGACCGATGCCCCGATCCTCGAGCGCCTTGACGAGCGATGCCTCCGTGTACCGGGCCGGCGGGGACGTCGAATGGCCGTCGGCCTCCAGTGAGGATGCGGTCACCGACTCGCCGACCTCGAGTGCGGGCAGCCGCCGCTCGTCGTCGCCGCTCTTGCTCTCGTCGTCGCGACCCTCCTCGTACGCTGCGAGGAAGCCGCGGAACGTGATCACGGTGCCGGACGCGCCGAACTCCGCATCACGGCCGTCGGTGGCCGTCGCTCCGAGGCGGAGCGACGCCGTTTGCCCGCGTGCGTCCTCCATCTGGGAGGCAACGGTGCGCTTCCATACGAGCTCGTACAGCGCGTGCTCGTCGCGCGACAACTCGCGCTCCACCGCGGCAGGCATGCGGAACGTGTCGCCGGCCGGACGGATCGCCTCGTGCGCTTCCTGCGCGTTCTTCACCTTGCGCTCGTACAGACGTGGTCTCTCGGGAACGAACTCAGGCCCGTAGAGCTGCGCTGCCTGCGACCGCGCGGCGTTCAGCGCGGCCTGCGACAGCGTGGTCGAGTCCGTGCGCATGTAGGTGATGAATCCGTTCTCGTAGAGCCTCTGGGCGACGCGCATCGTCGTCTGGGAGGAGAACCGGAGCTTCCGGCTCGCCTCCTGCTGCAAGGTCGAGGTCATGAACGGGGCAGCCGGGCTCCGCTTGTACGGCTTCTCGTCGACCGAACGAACGGCGAAGGGGGCGTCAGTCAGCCCGCTGGCCAGGGAACGTGCAGCGTCCTCGTCGAGCGCGAGGATGTCCGACCTGAGCTTGCCGTCGTCTCCGAAGTCCCGACCCTGCGCGACGCGCTTCCCGTCGACCGCAACGAGCCTCGCCTCGAACGAGGCCGGCTCGAAGATGCCGAGGATGTCCCAGTAGGAGGCCGAGACGAACTGCATCCGTTCGCGCTCGCGCTCGACGACGAGCCGCGTGGCGACCGACTGGACGCGCCCCGCGGAGAGGCCTGGCATGACCTTCTTCCAGAGCACGGGCGAGACCTCGTAGCCATAGAGCCGATCGAGAATTCTCCGGGTCTCCTGCGCGTCGACCAGGCGGTCGTCGATGTCGCGTGTCTCGCCGAGCGCCCTGTCGATCGCCTCTCGCGTGATCTCGTGGAACACCATCCGCTTGACGGGCACCTTGGGCTTCAACACCTCGAGGAGGTGCCAGGCGATGGCCTCTCCTTCGCGGTCTTCGTCCGTCGCGAGCAGGAGCTCGGTGGAGTTCTTCAGCTCGCGCTTCAGCTCGTCGACCTTCTTCTTCTTGTCGGGATCGACGACGTAGAGCGGCTGGAACTGATCATCGACGTTGACTCCGAGTCGCGACCACGACTCCTTCTTCACGGCGGCCGGAATGTCTGCGGCGCGGTTCGGGAGATCCCGGATGTGCCCGATCGACGATTCCACGACGTAGCCGTCGCCGAGGTAGCCGGCAATGGTCTTTGCCTTGGCGGGAGACTCGACGATGACGAGACGACGTTCGGTCACTAGTGGTCTTTTCGGGTCGGATGACACGTTCCTGCCCGGACGATGGCCGGGTGCGCGCGTCACCATAGCGACGCCGTCGAATACCGCAAGTGTCCGGAAGGGACGATACTGCCCTCGATGATGCGTTCCACACCGCGCCCGAGTTGGCTCTATCTGCTCATCGGAATGATCAGCTACCCCATCCTCCGGTTCGTCGGTCGGCTGCGCTGGGAGGGCGCCGAACGACTGCCCGAGGGCGGGGGATACGTGCTCGCGGCCAACCACCTCTCGAACTTCGATCCGTGGCTTGTGGGGATGCCGCTGTTCCCTCGTCGCTATCTCCGCTTTATGGCGAAGTCGGAGCTCTTCTGGTTTCCGCTCGGCCCGTTCATCGCGGCGTGCGGCGCATTTCGCGTCAAGCGTGGCCAGCAGGATCAGGAGGCAGTCGACACAGCGCTCCGGCTCTGCCGAGAGGGGAACATCGTCGTCATGTTCCCCGAAGGCACGAGGCGCGAGAAGGGGCTCCGAAAGCGGCGCGAGGCGCGGTGGCGCTCGGGAGCTGCCCGCATCGCCCTCGAGGCCGGCGTTCCTCTCATTCCAGCAGGCATCCACGGCTCCGGGCGCCTGCTCCGGTTCGGCCGGCTGCGCGTGGCCTTCGGAGACCCGATCATCCTCGACGATCTTGCAGGCATGGCGCCGGACGAGGCCGCCCACGTCGCAACCGAGCGACTGAAGGCAGCGATCATCGGACTCGAGGAGGCGCTCGCTTGAGGCCGCTCCTCGTCATGGACGGCGACTCGTTCGCGCATCGCGCGTTTCACGCACTGCCGAAGACGCTCCGCCGCGATGACGGAGGGCCTGCCAACACGCTGATCGGCTTCACCTCGATGCTGCTGCGTCTGTGGAAGGCCGAGCAGCCCCGCGCAGTCGTCGTCGCGTGGGACACGATCGGCGTTCCCACCTACCGGAACGAGCTCCTCCCGACGTACCAGTCGGGCAGGGAGTTCGATCCCGAGATCGTCGACCAGCTCGCGCTCCTGCCCGCCCTGATCTCATCCACGGGAATCGTCTGCGGGAAACACCGTGGCTACGAGGCGGACGACTTTCTCGCCGCCGCCGTCGCTTCCGAACGGGCCCGCGGCGGCACAACACTCGTTGCCACGGGCGATCGCGACGCGTTCCAGCTCGCCGCCGATGACGTCACGATCCTGCAGCCCGTTCGCGGTGTCAGCGAGCTCGCCCGGATCGGCCCCCCGGAAGTGCGTGAGCGATACGGCGTCGAACCGGAGCAGGTGCCGGACTTCATTGCGCTGCGCGGCGATCCTTCCGACAAGATCCCTGGCGCACGGGGCATCGGTGAGAAGACGGCAGCGACGTTGCTGCAGACCTACGCCGACCTCGAGGCGATGATCGCGGACGGCCGCTTCGAGAGCGAGGCAGAGCAGCTGCGCGTCTTTCTCCGAATCGCGATGCTCGACCCGGCCGCGCCCCTTCCCGATCTCCCGGATCTCGAGCCGGACTGGGCTGCCGGCGCTGTGGCCGCCGAGGAACTCGGGGTTGCACGACTGGCACGCCAACTGCGAGAGGCCTGACCATCGAGCTCGTCAGTCAGCGGCAGATGGCCGACCTGCACCCGACCGGCGACCACCACCCGGAAACGGGCGGCCGGCTCGAGGCCCTCCTTGCGGCCTTCAATCCGGTGCTCGAGGGAGAGCCGGCAAGCGTCGAGGCGATCGAACGGGCGCACGACGGCGAGTACGTGGCACAGATTGCGGCTCTCGGCGAGGGCACCTGGCTCGACGGTGATACGCCTGCCGGGCCGACGACCTGGGAGGCGGCACGCCTTGCCGCCGGTTGTGCGATCCGTGCAGTCGAGGTGGGAGGATTCGCCCTCGTCCGTCCTCCAGGACACCACGCGCTGCCGGGTCGGGGGATGGGCTTCTGCATCTTCGGCAACGCGGCGATCGCCGCGCGGTACGCCCAGGCCGAGCTCGGAATCGAGCGCGTCGCGATCATCGACTGGGACGTACATCACGGCAATGGCACCGAGGCGATCGTGCGCGGGGACGAGTCGCTCATGTTCGTGTCGCTGCACCAGTGGCCCTATTACCCGGGCTCGGGTGGACCCGACACGAGCGACGCGACTGTCATCAACATCCCGCTCGACGCCGGCTCGGGCGACGCCGCGTACGCTAATGCGTTTCGCTCGATCGTCGAGCCGACGGTGCAATCATTCGAGCCGGAGCTCCTGATCGTGTCCGCAGGGTTCGACGCCCACGTCGACGATCCACTCGCCGACATGGAGGTCACTGCAGACGGCTTCAGGGAGATGGCTGCGCGATGCACGCAGCTTTGCTCCCGTGTCGCCGCAGTGCTCGAGGGCGGCTACAACGTCGCGACACTTCCATCGCTCGTCGAGGCGTCGCTCGAGGGTTTCTCGTCCTAGAGGCGAGGTTCGGTCACTCAGATGCGAAACCGACCCGGATCGTTGAAACGGCCGGGGTGCGGCCCGGCCGTTTCGGTGCGGTTTACCCAGCTAGCTCCTCGTTGGAACCTGCGTAGTTCATCTATCGGCGGTGGAGCCCCGGCCTCGATCGCCCGTGAATGGCGAATCTGATCGCCCGTGGCGAGGGATTGCGCCGGGTGAGCGGGTGGGTCAGTTGCGCGCTGTGGCGAGGCGCTCGAGCGCCTCGCGGCGCGACGACACACCGAGCTTTCGCAGCAGGCTCTTCACGTGTGAGCGAACCGTGTGCTCGGAGATGTACAGTCGGGCAGCGATCTCGTCGGTGCCGAGGTGCTCGTCGAGGAGGAGAAGAACCTCGACCTCTCGCGCGGAGAGCTTCTGCGCAACCTCGTCAGGGATCCCGCCCATGCGGCCACCTTCGCGGACACGATTGAGGAGCCGGCGGGCGATCGACCCGGACAGGGCCGCCTCGCCATCCGCGACGCCGCGGAGGAAGAGGGCAATCCGCTCGGGAGGTTCGCTCTTCAGGAGATACCCGGCCGCACCGGCCCGGATCGCCTCGAGCAGATTCTCGTCCGTTCCCGATGCCGTGAGGACGACGACCTCGCTGTCGGGTGACGCCTCGCGGATTTGCGGCAACGCGGTCAGCCCGTCCATGCCGGGCATGGTCAGGTCGAGCAGGACGAGGCGCGGGCGAAGTCGTCCCGCCTCGGCGATCGCCTCAGCGCCATCCGAGGCCTGACCAACAACATCGAAGCCGTGCTGTCCGAGCAGGGAGGCCAGCGCCTCACGCGTGAGTGGATGATCATCTGCGATCAGGATGCTCTCCATAAGGCACTCATCGGCAGCACCCCACCTGCCGATTAGGGGGATGTGCAAAGTCACCCCTCGGACAGGTACCGGTCGTGGCTCGCCGGCGAGCTTCTGCTCGTGTGTCTTCTAGCTCTCGGGACAGTCCTGCTTCTCGTCACGAACCGGCTCGACGGCTACGAGTTGCCGAACGCGCGCATTGCGCTCGACACCGCGGTAGCAATCGTTGCATCGATCGTGGCGCTTCTCGCGGCGATCCGATTCCTGGTCGAGGGGCGTGGGATGGACCTGCTGCTCGCGGCCGGGTTCCTTGCGATCGGCCTCGGCACGGCGATCTTCGCGGTCGTGCCCGTGGTTGCGGGGAGCGAACTCGATCCCGTCGAAGCCTGGGCGGCAATCGGCGCAGCCCTCTTTGGAACGGCACTCCTGGCTCTCGCCCCCTTCGTCGCGCGCAGGGTCACGAAGAGAAGGCGCGCGCTCGCTGTGACCATCGGCATCGTGGGCGTCGCACTCGTCGGCGTCTGGATCGACTCGCGTGTGCTCCGTCTCGAGCTCGACCTCGGCCCGGCGGGCGGCGCACGCTCGGTCTCGGTGATCGTCGCCTACGCACTCCTCACGGTGCTCTCACTCGTCGCGGTTGTCGGCTTCGGCCTGCGTTATCGACGTCACGGGCGGGATCTCGACAGCTGGCTCACTCTGGCCCTCACGCTCATCGTCTTCGCAGACCTGCACTACGTCCTCGCTCCCGCCCGATCGAGTGATTACGTGCTCCAGAGCGATCTCCTGCGCGTCCTCGCGTTTGTTGTCCTTCTCGTCGGCGTCTGGCGTGCGATCGGCAGTGCCGAATTCGGGCGAGCCGTTGCGGAGGAACGGGCACGGGTCGCTCGTGAGATCCATGACGGTCTCGCGCAGTACCTCTTCGCGCTTTCGACCCAGGTCAGCATGCTCGAGTCCGGCGCGTCGCTCGACGAGATCCTGCCGCGAATGAAGTACGCCGTCACCGGAGCGCAGCAGGAGGCGCAGTTCGCCGTCCTTGCGCTCTCCTCGGCAGCGGGATCGACGCCGTTCGACTCGGCGCTCAAGCGCTACGTCGACTTTCTCGTTGCCGACGGTGGGCTCGATGTCGAGGTGCAGATCGACCCCAAGGTGACGCTTGCTCCTGATGAGGAGATCGAGGTGTTCAGGATCGTTCAGGAGGGCCTTGCGAACGCCCGCAAACACGCCGAGGCGCGCCAGGTGGAGGTCTCGATCACCCAGCAGGGCGACCGCCGGATCGTGCGCGTCGCCGACGACGGGGCCGGGTTCGACAACGACGATCCCGGAGCGGGGCAGGGGCTCAAGAACATGCGGTCTCGCGCCGCAGCGATCCAGGGCGTCTTCTCCCTCAGCTCTGCTCCGGGCAAAGGCACCGCCATCGAGGTCGTGCTACGGGCCGTGTGACCTACTGCGTTTCTCGAACGCCACCGCTTCAGCGGTCGGGCGGGGTGCGTGAGATGCGCAGGCGAGATCGCCAGTCGGGCGAGCCGAGGAGAGACTTGAGGGCGACGGCCACAAGCCCAATGACGACCGCAGCGAGGATCACGAACTTTCCCCAGCCGGCAAGCTCGAGGGCGCGGTCGAGGCTCTGCCAGAAGACCCAACCGAGCAGGGAGAACGACGTCACCCACAACGCTGCGCCGAGAGCGTCGAAGAAAAGAAAGCGCCTGAACGGCATCTTCGACGCCCCGGCGAGGAATGGCGCCAGGGTGCGGAAGATGCTGAGGAAGCGGCCGATGAGGATCGTCTTGCCTCCGTGCGCCTCGAAGTATCGCTCCGCCCACTCGAGACGGGTCGGCGTGATGCCGAACCGCAGGCCCCGAAGCAGGATGAAGTCACGACCGAGCCTGCGGCCGAGCCAGTAGGCGGTCATGTCCCCGGTGACGACCGCCAACCAGACGAGTGGCACGAGAACCTCGAGGCGAATCACACCCTGTCCGGCCACGACACCGCCGAGGGCTATCGACACCTCCCCCGGTAGCGCGAGACCGAGGAACGTGCTCGTCTCGAGAAATGCCAGCACTGCGACCAGCAGATACGTCCACTGTCCAAGCGTCGGGCCGACGGCAAGGAGCGTTGACTCCGGGCTCGGAACCTCCAGGGCACCGACCTTGACCGCGACGCCCACACCGACGACGGCGGCTACAAGGCTTGCAACGACAGCGCGGAAGGGCGTCACGTACTCGAGCGGTCCAGGATGGCCGATCATCTGATCCTCCGCGCCGTGGACAGGCCGCGTGCTCCCTCGAGTTCCTGCGTCATGGTCGGCCTAGCTTCGGTCAAGAGCTAATCCCTGTCGGTGGAGCCCGGGATAGACACCACGGGCCAAGTCGGTCGCTGGCTCCACCGGGCGACGCCCGAGCGTGACGACCTCAGAGCCCGTGAGGCTTGCCTCGCTGGACGACACAGTTATAGTCGCAGTGAATTACCCGTGTCAAGATACATGTTTTAAAATTCCGGAGTACAACCGCCAGTGTCTAGTCGAGTGCGCCGGGAGACAGCATGACCACACCGTCTTGTCGACGGCGGAGAGCGAGCGGCATCCAGGCGCTTCATCCATCTATCGAAAAGCCCCGTGGTAGCGGGGCTTTTCATTAGCAGGCCTGTAAGCCGGATCCTGTCGTGGGTGACCATCTTTCTTGGCCGGCAGTTACCTGACGGCTCGAGCGGCGTACCCGGTTCCTCGGCGGGCTGCGTCAACGGAACCTGCTTCGCCTTGCACCGGACGGGGTTTGGCTAGCCGCCGTGTCACCACGGCGCTGGTGGGCTCTTACCCCACCGTTTCACCCTTACCGGAGCCGAAGCTGTCACCAGCCACTGCTCCGGCGGTCTCCTTTCTGTGCCACTGTCCATCGGCTTTCGCCGTCTGGGGTTTCCCCAGCGTCCTGCCCTACGGTGTCCGGACTTTCCTCGCGCGTGCCGCCGAAGCAGCACGCCCGCGGTCACCCGGCCTGCGCCAGGCAGGGTAGCGTCGTGCGGCCTGGCGGTGTCGGGCGCGCGTTGAAGCGCAGACCAAACCGTGGCAGCCGGCTGAAGCTGCCACCGAGCGTGACGCCTTGTTGTTTCGCCGCTCCTAGCCGGTCTGCGCCACGGTCGGCAGCGCGAGCTCCGGGACGGCGTGGCCCTCGGCGAGGATCGACTTACACTCCGGGCATGCGATCGCGAGGCCGTATGCCCCGTGCATGTGCAGCACGAACTCGCTGCACACGGGGCAGGCGAGGCTCGCTCCGCGTGCAAGCGCGACGAGCTCCTGGTCGAGCGTCCGGGCGAGGGGCGTAATCGTCATCGCAGGCTTCGGAACACCCCCACGACCTTGCCCATCACCTGGACATGATCGGCGTAGATCGGCTCGAGGGCGCTGTTCTCCGGCTGCAGGCGGATGCGACCGCTCTCACGGTAGAAGGTCTTCACGGTCGCCTCGTTCGCGCCCTCATCGTCGCCGACGAGCGCCACGACGACGTCGCCGTTCGACGCGTCCTCCTGCTTGCGCACGACGAGCGTGTCGCCGTCGAGGATGCCCGCTTCGATCATCGAGTCGCCACGAACCGTGAGCAGAAAATCGGCGCTGCGGCCAAGCGGCTCCGGCACAGCGATGCGCTCCTCGACGTTCTCCTCGGCGAGCAGCGGCGAACCGGCCGCGATCTGGCCGAGGAGCGGAAGTCGATGGATCTCCTCCGCAGGCGATGACACGGACACCGCGGCCGCCGTTGTTCGATGCCCGATCAGATCGAGCGCGCGCGGCTTCGAGGGATCGCGCTTCAGCAAACCGGCGCGCTCGAGGTTCGCGAGGTGCGCGTGCACGGTCGACGGCGATGCGAGGCCGACGGCTTCGCCGATCTCCCGCACGGTCGGCGGGTAGCCGTGGCCGTCCGTGTACTCGACGAGAAACTGCCAGATCTCCTGTTGCCGTGCGGTCAGCATGATGCCTCCGAGGTGGGGTCTCCGAACACGTGTTCGTGATGAAGAGTACGGATCCTTCCGGACAGCGTCAAGT
>JAJAZN010000224.1 GCA_026785685.1 Thermoleophilia bacterium | reverse complement strand
GCGCGCTCCTCGACCGTCGCCGCGCGCGACCACACGCTGTGCGCGCGATCGGCCGTCGCGATCGCGTCCGCGAGCTCCGCATCGCCGATCGTCGGATATGTCTTACCGAGTTCGCCCGTTGCCGGATTGGTCACCGCATAGTCGCTCACATCGTCCTCCTGCTCGTTCGTCACTTTGCCGGGTGTTCAGTCTCGAAATACAACTAGAACAGTACCGGGGCGGCCGTGTCAGGAACGGTGAGCGCCCGCAGGATCGATTCTTGCCTGGGGCATCGCGTTCTCTAGGATGCCTCACACTCGCCGCGAAATCAGATCTGGCTGCTCCCGAGGAGGCCGCACCGCGATGATCCAGATCACGGAGTACTTCGATCAATTACAACCCGTACTGGGCGATCCTCCGCCAGGTCGGCGTCGAGGAGGCGATCTCGAAGCTCGACCGCCGCTTCGAGGGCGAATGGAACAACTCGGGCGACCGGCCGTGGGACTACACCGTGCTGTACGACATGAAGCGCCGCTACGAGTGGCACGGCCTGCCTCTCCTCGGGATCGAGGACTACCCGCCGATGGATCGCCTGCGGATGGGGCTCCCGGGCGAACGGAGCTCGATCGCCCGACACGGGGCGGGGCGCTTGTCACCGCCTTCAGGCATCGCGACATGGCGGACGAACCGACCTGGGCGGGAACGGTTCCCGTAGAGCAACTCTGGTCGGCCTGGGAGTGGTTCATGAACCGTGCCGTTCCCGTCGCCGAGAAGGCGGGCGTCCGGCTCGCACTTCATCCGGACGATCCGCCGATCGCGGAGGTGCGGGGTATCGCTCGGATCATGAACAGCCTCGAGTCGTACGACCGGGCGATGGCGTATATGGAGAGTGAGGCGAACGCGATCTGCCTCTGCCAAGGGAACTTCACGCTCTCCTGCGACGTTCCCGATGCGATCCGCAGGTACGGCGACCGGATCGCATTCGGCCACTTCCGTGACGTCGACGGCGACGCCCTCGACTTCGTGGAGACCTTCCACGATGAGCGCCAGACCGACAAGGTCGCGGCAATGAAAGCCTGGCACGAGATCGGGTTCGCGGGGCCGATCCGCCCCGACCACGTCCCGACGCTCGAGGGCGAGTCGAACGACGACCCTGCGTACGCATGGCTCGGACGGTTGCACGCCGTTGGCTACCTCCAGGGATTGCGTGCGGCTGCGCGCCGCGACGCAGCGGGGCTCTGAGCCTAATCCTAATGGCTGAGACCGGCTAGATCTCGAGGGGCGGGTACGCGAAGCAGCGGGCGGTCGATGCTCCGTCGACGGTGAGCATCGCCCCACTGACGTACGACGCCTCGTCGGAGAGGAGGAAGGCAACGGCGTTCGCGACCTCGCCAGGCGCCGCGATTCGACCCATCGGCGAGAGCTCACCCTCACGTGCCACCGACTCCTCGCGCGAGACGCCCGTGGGAATCACGACGTCGAGCATCGGCGTGTCGATGGTTCCGGGGAGCACGGCGTTGCAGCGGATGCCGACAGGCCCGTAGTCGACGGCAACGCTGCGGGTTGCCTGTAGGAGCGCGGCCTTGGCAGCGCCGTAGACGAAGTAGCGAGGGAACGTTGCCACCGCCTGGATCGAGGACACCGTCACGATGCTCCCGGCACGGTGCGGCAGCATGTGCCGGACGGCCACGGCAAGTCCGAACATCGGGCCCTCGAGGAGCACGCCGAGACCCTTCGCGATGTGCTCGGCGTCGACCTCGTGCGCTGCGCCCTGGAGGTCGATCGCTGCGTTGTTGACCCAGCCATGGAGCGGAGCGAGGTCGGCAGCGGCCTCGGCAGCCCGTTCGTGCGCAGCCCAGTCAGTGATCGAGCCGACCACGGGAACGAGACCGAGGGCGGCCGCCGCCCGCTGAAGGCCTTCGGCGTCGAGATCGAGCCCGACGACCTCCCATCCTCGCTCCCGGAGCAGCTCTGCCGTGGCAAGGCCAAGCCCACTCGAGGCACCCGTCACGACGCAGGATCGATTCATCGAAGCGCCACCGCCGCGGCGGGACAGCGTAGTCCTCGGCGTGCCATCTGACGTTCGAGTTTACTCTCGTTTATCGACCCGAACGAAGGAGGAGCTCCAGATGGATTCGTCCGATCCAACCGGCATCACGCGCGCCGGGATCGACACCGAGACGGCTGCAGCGCTCACGGTCGCGCTGGTTGCCGACGCGCTCGACGCGCTCGGCTTGCGCGAGTAGGTGATCGCCGCGGTCGTGCGCCCGATCCGGCCTGGACTGCGGCTCGTCGGTCGCGCCCGGCCGATCGAGGTTCGGGCGACCGACGCGATCCCCGAGGAGCCGTACGTGGGTGAGATGGCGGCGCCTGCCGCACTCGAACCGGGAGACGTTGCCTGCTACCACGTTGACGCGGCAGTCGAGGCCGCCCTGTTCGGTGAGCTCTTCGCCGTCGCGGCGCAAGGACAGGGTGCCGTCGGCGCCGTCCTCGACGGCCCCGTCCGTGACGTACGGCAGATGCGCGAGCTCGGGTTCCCCGTCTTTGCGAGCAGCGTCTCTCCGTACGACACCAGGGGGCGAGCAGAGGTCGTGGTGCACGACGTCCCGGTGACCTGCGGTGGTGTGCTCGTCTCACCGGGCGATCTACTCGTCGCCGACGACGACGGCGTGGTGGTCGTCCCAGCCGCGCGGGTGGCGAATGTCGTCGTCGCCGTGACGGAGAAATTGGCTGGCGAGCACGGGGCTCTCGCAGACCTCCAGAGCGGGTCGAGCGTCCACGAGGTCTGGGAGCGCTGGCGGGTGTTTTAGCGTTCGGCTCCGCCGGAGCAACCGGTCACGCGCTCACCTCGAGCTCGCCGGGGTCGGGCAGTCGGGGCGCCGCGGCCAGAAGACGCTGGGTGTAGAGATGC
>JAJAZN010000223.1 GCA_026785685.1 Thermoleophilia bacterium | reverse complement strand
CCGCCGTCCCCGGGCCCGGCCGGGGCTACGCGGGAAAAAACAACCCGCGGGCGGCACGCGGCATTCCGTTTTCCCTCCCGGGGAGCCCCCCCGCGAGCGGTTCGTTCTGAACGTTGTGCTCGGTTGCGTAGGCGTCAACGAGCGGATCGATTGCCGCGGCTCCTTCGGGGAACGCGTAGTTGATCTTCACGAACGGCTCCCACTTGTCCGGGAGGGCGTCCTCCGGGAAGATCGCCTCGACGGGGCACTCGGGCTCGCAGGCGCCGCAGTCGATGCACTCCTCCGGATCGATCACGAGCATGCGACCCATCTCGTGGATGCAGTCGACCGGGCAGACGTCGATGCAGGACTTGTCCTTGATGTCGATGCAGGGCTCGGCAATGATGTAGGTCATCGTTCGCGAATCCTAGCGAGGCCGGCAGACCGACAACCGGGGGAACCATCTACTCGATGGTCGTCAGCTCGGCCACGAGTTGCGACGCGCGCTCGACAAGCGCGGACTTGACGATCACCTGATCGAATCCCGCGGCATTGCCGGCACGGAGACCAGCGGTATCGGTGTGATTCGTGTAGCCGAGGATAGGCGTGTCGGGCCAGCTGTCCGCGACATCGTTCGGGTCGATGCGCGCGATGTCGCAGATAACGAGATCGGGAGGGTCGGCCGAGTCCTTCGTGACGAGCTGATGGTCGGGAAGCAGCCCCTCCAGCTTGCCGCGGAAGAAGAGATCGACCCCCACAAGCAGGATCGTCGCCATGACATGAAGCTAGCACGGTCGCAGGACGGCTTGCGACGCGCGCTACAGGAACCCGTCCAGCCCGAACCATTCGAGGGCGCGATTGAGGTAGATGCGGAGGACGTAGAAGCGTCCGAAGAAGAGCAGGAGCCCGAGCGCGACCATGATCGCGCCGCTGACGATCTGGATCGCCGCGTAGTGGTCGCGCAGCCAGCGGAAGGCCCCCATTGACTTCGTGAACAACGCGCCCGCCAGAACGAAGGGGATGGCGAGCCCAAGCGAGTAGCAGGCGAGCAGGAACGCGCCCTGTAGCACGGTGTCTGACGTGCCTGCGAGGACAAGAATCGCGGCCAGGACGGGGCCGATACACGGGGCAGCGCAGATAGCGAACGCCCCACCGAGCAGGACGCGAGAGCCACGACTGCGGGCGCCCTGGACGAGCCCGGCCCCGACGAGACGCTCGGGCCAGGGCAGGAGTCCCATGAACGCGAGCCCGAAGACGACGAGGACGAAGCCTGCGATTCGCTCGAGCAGGAACTGATCCTGGAAGAACTCGGCACCGATGAGCTGGGCTCCGACCCCGAGTGCCACGAACACGAGCGTGAACCCGAGAACGAACGGGATGCTCGCGAGCATCACGCGTCGCGCTGACCCCTTGTCACCAAGCCGGTCGGCTTCAACCGCGGAAATGGCCGAGAGGTACCCCGGAACGAGAGGCAAGACGCAGGGTGCAAGGAACGACACGAAGCCGGCGATGAGAGCGACGATCGGATCGGTGGGACGCACTAGTGCGCCGTCCGGGGAACATGGTGCTTTTCGGGCGAGCGAAAACCGAGCAGCGCGAGGACGCAGGGAGCCTCGATACTTGGCTGTACCGGGGCGACCGAGGACGAAGCGATGCGAAGCGTTTGCAGCCGGCCGAGCTGTGCCGTGTTCCCCGGACGGTGCACTAGGCCTCGAAGCGGTCGAGTTCCTCGTCCAACCGCTGCTCCAGCCCGGGGTCGAGGTCGTCACCCGACCCGTCGGCAGTTGAGTTGCGCCTCTTGCTCCAGGTGACCGCGAGCGCACCAACCACAACGGCACCGACGACAACTGCTCCGAGCGGAAGAAGCCACGCGAGAAGGTCGAATCCTCGCTTCGGCGGCTCCGCGAGAACACCGGAGCCGAACTGATCCACGAGCTGCGACTTGATCTCGGCCGCACTGTCCCCGGCGACGATCCTGGCCCGGATGTATGCCTTCATTCGCACCGCGATCGGTGCGTTGGACTGGTCGAGCGTCGTCTTGCAGGTGGGGCAGACGATCTCCGCCTCGAGATCCGCCTGCACGGGAGGGCCTGCTGCGACTGCCGAGGTGGCGAGCACGAGTGCCGCGGCAACTGCGATGAGGAGCCGGCTCACTTCGCGTCGCCGAGAGCGATCCTGATTCCCTCCGCATACCGCTCGCGGTTGCGCTCTAGATCGATGCCGCCCTCGATGACCTCACCGACGATGCGTCCGTCCCGGTCGACGAAGAACGTCTCGGGGAAGCCGCGGACGCCCCATTTGCCGAGCGTCGACCCCTTGCCGTCGTTGACGTTGGGATACGTGAGCCCGAAGCGCTTGATGAACCGCTTGCCGTCCTGCTTGAAGTCCTTGGCGTCGACGCCAAGGACGACGAGGCCCTGGTCGCGATATTTCTCGTAGGTCGCCTGAAGCTCTGGCGCCTCGTCCTTGCACGGGATGCACCAGGACGCCCAGAAGTTCACGACCACTGCCTTCCCCTTGAGCGAGGCAAAGGTGAGATCGCCGCCCTCCGCGTCGATCCGCGGCAGCGTGAAGTCGGGCGCGACGGGGTTTCCGCCACCTGCGAGCTCGGCTGATGCGCCGCCACCGTTGCCGAACGCGAGCTTCCAGCCCAGAAGAACGAGAAGACCAACAACGGCAGCAACGGCGATGACCTGACCGACGGTCTTCGCTCGGCCGGTCATGCGGCGACAATAAAGACAGGCGTTCCGAGCTCGACCTGCGTGAACAGCCATTCGACCTGCGGGATCAACATCCTGATGCAGCCGTGCGATGCCGAGTACCCGATCGACGCTGCGTTCGGGGTGCCGTGAATCCCGACGTACGGCGAGGAGATCCCCATCCAGCGCGTGCCGAGCGGGTTGCCGGCGCCGGGCGGAACCGGCTCCGCGTCCTTCGCCCAGTCAGAGCCCGCGGGCGGGTACCACCACGGGTTCTCCTGCTTGTTGACGACCTCGAACTTCCCGAGGGGCGTCGGGTACTCGGAGCGCCCGGTTGCGACCTTGAACATGCGGACCAGCTTCGGCTTCGTCCCGACGCGGTAGAAGTACAGCTCGTTCGAGCTACGTCGGATCACGATCGCATGGCCAAGGATGTCGCTCTTGACCGGCGCCTCGATCTTCTCGAACGGGAGCTCGAGCAGTCCACGCTTCTGGGTCTTCAACGCGAGCACGATGGCGCGCGTGGCGACGACCGGCTTGAGGCGACGCCCGGGGACATCCCTCGTGGCGATCGGCTTCAGGTTGTGCAGTCGGAGCGTGGCGTCAACGGGTTCGCGCTGGAAGCGCTTGGCGAGCGTTGAAACAAGCCGGTCGACCTTGGGCGTCGACACCGCAACGTTGAGCGGCACGGCGAATCCCGGCCGCTTGACGCGCGCCGCGAGGCCGACAGCGCTTTCGATGTCGGGGACAGCACCGAGCTCTCTGGGAGTGACCGTGATTCGCGACCCTGGCCCACCGACGAGACGGATGGGTCGGAAGAAGCGCGTCGTTACGAGCGTGCGCGCCTCTGCAGCGGTCAGCCCGCCGATGAGCGTGCCGCCGATCTTCACGCCTGCAACGATCACCTTGGGCTGTGGCGGCTGGGGCGTCGTCGTCGTGATCGTCGTCGTAGACGACGTGGTGTCGGTGGCCGTGATCGATGTGGACGTCGTTCCCTCGTCGGCACCGGCGCGCGGAGCGGCAGCAAGCATGACCGCGACGGCCAGACCGGCCACGCCGCACGCCGTCAAAGCTGCGATCGACACTCCGCGTTTCACGATGTGAGTGTACCGGCGAAGATGCGCGGATCATTCGTAATCACGCCGTCGACGCCCGCAGTTACGACACGCGTAAGATCTTCCGGCTGATCGACCGTCCACGTCAGGACAGGCAACCCCGCCGCGTGGCATTTCGCGACGGAAGATTCCGTGACGAGACGGTGCTGGAGCATGACGGCCGTAGCGCCCACCCGGCGGGCAAGCCGAGGTAGCCGCAGCCCGACGGACGCTCGCATCGACGTGAGCCCGAGCGAGACGATCGGCCAGAGGTACGGCTTGCGCGAGATCGAGAGGCTGTCGTCAGGGTACGTGATCCCGACCCGCACGCGCGGTGCCGCCCGAGCCACAGCGCGCAGGCTCGGGACGTGAACGCCGCTGATCACGGTTCGCTCCTCGAGCCCGTACCGCGTGAGCGCAGCCCCCACCTCGTCGAGCCGCTTCTTCAACTTCAGGTCGACGTGCAGGCCGATCTCGGGTGCCTCGTCGACGAAGAACGCGAGTGCCTCGTCGAACGTCGGGAGGTTCGGAGCGACCTCTCGTAGCTCCTCGAGCGACTTGCTCCTGACCCGCCCCGAAGCGGCACCGTGACTCACCTCATCCAGGTGGTCCGAGTGGGCGAGAACGAGTGGGCCACCTTTGAGGTCGAGTACGTCGAACTCGATCAGATCGACGCCTACGTCAATCGCAGCCCGAAACGAGTCGAGCGTGTTCTCCGGCGCGAGCGTTGCAGCTCCACGATGACCGATCCTGAGATACGGCCGTCCCTCACGGCGAACATCGATCATGGAAGGCTCCTCTCTGGGCGCAGACGGCGCAGCCACCACGTCGCGGCGACCGAGACGACCACCGCCTGAACGACGACGATTACCGCAGCAAGCTGCGACGTGTCCTGCCAGAACGCCTCGGGATACAACCGGAGGAGCGTGTCGGTGGTCGAGAACCTCCACGAGTCGCCGTCGAAGAACACCGAATGGAACTGCACGAAGAAGTCGTCGAACCCGAGCAGGATGATCGGCACCGCCAGCAGCGCGATGCCGAAGGTGACGAAGGCTCCTACCTGCAGACCGCGGGGAACGACCGTGCGCCACCGCGAGGAGCGCCGCAGTGCGATCCCGAGGGCGAGAAGGATGCTCACGACGATGAGCTGTAGTCGAAGCGCCTCGCCGAGGAGCCGGCGAACGTCCGCCATGTGGCGGAGCTCGCGGCTGTCAAACGCAGGGGATCCGTCTGGAAGGGTCGCCCGTTCGAGCAGCGCGATCCCCTCGGTTCCGGGTTGGATCGAGCGGAGCCCAGTGAGGGCGAGCGCGAGGCGGTCAGCACCTTGTAACCCGTAGCGGTCCGGCGGGAAATCGTCCTGTCCGAGCTCGTGGCGAACGAACCAATCGCTCGAGAGAATCCGAAACGCGTTCACGACGAAGATCGGCGTCACGGTGATCGCAATGAGGACGACGGCGATTCCCGTCATGACGGCCGGATGTTCACGCGCGTGTCTCAGAGGCCAAAGAGGTTCTGGATCTCGCTCCAGATGATGACGGAGAGCACGACGCTCGCGACGAGTAACAGCACCAGCACGACCCAGAACCTCAGACCGGCACGCTTCGTCCGTTTGCGATGCTCGATGCGGGCCTTCCGTCGAGCCCGATGGAGCCGCACGGTGTCACGGACGGCTTCGTGATCCACGACTGGGATGTCGTCTGAGGGGGCTTCGCGTGTCTGTCGCGCCACGCCATGAAGTGTAGGCGCCATCTCCGTCGCCGCGATGATCCATACTATGACGCGATGGCACTCCCCGATCGCGACAGTTACGGCGGCTCCATCCTCGAGCGAGGCCTGCTCGGGATCGGTGATCGACTCGGTCTCCTCTCGGGAGTCGTGTTGGCGGTCTCGGCGTTCACCGGCTGGTATTCCGGCGCCGGCGAGGGCGTCCAGGTCTCCGTGACGGGTTGGGATACCGGCATCGGTGGTAAGGCCGTGTTCTTCATCGGGATAGCGGTGGTGCTCGTCGTCACGCTTCGCGAAGCCGGAGTCGAGCCTCCGCAAGCAGTGCCGCAGAGCCTCGTTACGATCTTCCTCGGATCGGCTGCCACGATCATCGTGCTCGTCAAGGCGATCTCGATCCCGGACGACTACTTCTTCGCCGGCCGTGGCGTCGGGATCTGGATCAGCCTCGCGGCTGCGATCGGCGTGATCGTGGCCGGCCTTCTCCAGGCGTCCGAAGAGCTCTGATCCGGGGTCGGGCTAGTGGGGTCGATGCTGTTTCCTGTCAAACGTTGTGAGACGCCGCACTAGCTAGGGCCCGGTCGATGTGCCCGACTGCTCGGTCAGCGTCGTGAGCGTCCGGACGTACGTCTCCGTTGCCGGAGGGGGTGGGCCCTCGTTGAGCGCCTGTCCGATCGCGATCCCGAGGATGAAGACGCCGAGCACAACGCTCGCAATGAGGAGGCGCCGCACCCAGGGGCTTCGTTGTCGCGGTCGACGCGTCGGTGTTCGCATTTCACTCACGGCGCATAGTCCACGGCGCCGCGGGCGTAGACGTGGAACGCTGCGTCTTCGACCATCGCGATCGTTCGGGCCCAACCGGGCGACGGCGCCTGTTCCTCTATGGCCTGCCTGACCCAGACATCCGCACCGACGTACGCCTCGGCGAGCATCTCGAGCGTGAACGTGCTTCCGACACGGCGTCGAAGCTCGGCGGAGATCAGGTCGACGTGAGCAGCGAGCAGTACCGCCTGTGTCGCGTCCCGCGAGGCGAGTTCGAGGCGTCGATGACCGGCCTCCCAGTCGTCGCGAACGAGGTCAAGGTGTGCGATCACGCGGCCCCGTCGCCGACCGGGAAGCAACACGCATCGACGGGCCACGGTTCCACGGCCTCGGCAAGGATCGCTTCACCGATGCGGTAACCGGGCTGCGCGAGCGCGTACGCGGCATGGGCATGGAGGCACTTGAGCTGGGTTGGGTTCCGCGAGCCGCCGATACCGGTATCGAGGGACGCGCCGTGATCCGCGCCGTCAGATGAGCCCGCGAGCGAACGACGGATCTGTCGTTGTTGCGTCGTCGCTCGTGCGAGATCCGCACTCAGTTCCGGGTCGACAGCGACGGCTGTGCTCCACCGCTCCACGCCACCCGCGGCCTCGAGGCGCGAGATGGCCGCGATCACGTGGCGGCAGGTGAGGTAGTAGGTCGTCGGGAAGGGTGCCCCGGTTGCGTCATACGGCTCCTGTTCGGTGACGGCAGGCATGCCGAAGGGACAGTGGGCGGCCACGCGCCGAAACGCCCGCGGGCGACGCCCGATCTGGCGCTCGACGAGTTCGCGGTCATCCACGGGCGACACGGTAGCGAGGCGCTCAGGGAGCCGGGGTGCGGTGCTGGCGCTGCCATGCCGGAATGCCCTTGACGATGAAGAGTCGCTCGCCGGGCTTGACGTAGCCAATTCGGCGCGCATCGCGGGCGAGAGCCGCGTCGCTCGTCGTCCGAGCAAGGCGCCGCTCGAGGCGTTGCTTCTCGGCGCGCAGCGCGACGACCTGAGCCATTCGCGTTTCGCGCTCGCTGCGCGTCTCGAGGTAGCTCGCGATCGGGCGGTAGTACAGGAACGCCATCACTGTCATGATCGCGAGCGGAATCAGCAGCCGGGATCGACGTCGCTTCCGCCGCGGCGGTCTGTCAGGTTCCCTGCCCACGGTTCCAGGTTCGCGCCCGCCCCACCCCATTCCTCCGTCGAAATGTCGCAGTCGACCGCGCAGTGCCTCTCCGAGTGGGATGTCACGCAACGTTAGACCCGAAATGATCGTTGCGGGACACCCCACTCCATGTTGATTGGGTAGTGCCGTGAGCTATCGGCCCGAGCAGGCCGGCGGGCCGGCCCCTTCAGGATCGCGCGAAGCGCGCAGAACAATGCGTAGCGGGGTTGACGGCGATTGAGATGGCACCCGGCAACCCCCCAACGGCAATAGCCCATGGTCACCGT
>JAJAZN010000222.1 GCA_026785685.1 Thermoleophilia bacterium | reverse complement strand
GGGGGGGGGCGCGCACCCCCCCCCCCCCGGGGGGGGGGGGCTGCGCGCCGCCCCACACACCCGCCGGGGGGGCCGCCGCGGCCCGCCGGGCGCCCACAAGACCCTGGCAGAGCAGTTCGACGCGCTCGAGTCCCATGAACAGCACGAGTGTGCCACCTGCAGCTGCGAGCGATGCGTAGTCGGGCTCGCCACCGTCTGCACCGTGACCGCTCGCGATCGTGACCCGGTCGGAGACACCGCGGTGGGTGATCGGGATCAGCGCCGAAGCGGGCACGGCTGCGATCGACGAGACGCCCGGGACGATCTCGAACGGGATCCCGGCTTCGGCAAGCGCGAACGCCTCCTCGCCGCCGCGGCCGAAAACGAACGGGTCGCCGCCCTTGAGTCGCACGACGTCGAGCCCGGCTGCGCCATAGGCGACGAGCAGCCGTGTCACGACTTCCTGGCTCATGCCGGCGCGGCAAATGACGAGGGCGTCATCAGGTGCCTCGTCGATGAGGTCGGACGCAACCAGTGCGTCCGCGACGAGAACGTCACAGGCGCGGATGAGCTCGAGCCCCCGGGCCGTGATCAGGCCCGGGTCGCCGGGGCCGGCACCGACGAGGTGCACGGTCACGCGCCCAGCTCCTTCGCGACAACACCCGCGAAGTACGCCTTGCGCTCCTCGTACGTGGCGAAGTGTGCCTTCGCCCAGGGGCGCAGGGCGCGGAGCCGGTGTGCGAGCTCTGCGTGCTCGGGTCGCACGACCGCGGCGATCTGATCGCGCAGATATTGCGCGAGTGCGGGCGAGGCTCCTCCCGTCGAGATGGCGATCGCGATGGGCTCGTGCCGGTGCACTGCGGGGAGGATGAACGAGCAGAGGTCGGGTACATCGACGACGTTGCAGAGCAGCTGCCGCGCCTCGGCGTCGGCGAAGACGCGCTGGTTGACTGCCCTCGTCGAGGTTGCAGCGACGACGAGAAATCGCCCCGCGAGATCCGCGGTGCGGTACGTGCGCCGGTCGAGCATGAGGTCGAGGTCGGCGAGCTCGGGCACAACCTCGGGGGCGACCACCGTGACGTCGGCGCCCGCGGCCAGAAGTCCTTCGACCTTCTCGAGGGCGACCGGGCCGCCCCCGACAACGAGCACGCTGCGCCCGGTCAGGTCGAGACACGCCATGTAGTAGCGCGGCATCGCCATGTTCAGACCTCGACCGACGTGAGTCGGGCGCCCTGTCGGTCGAGCTTGATCGTGAGGCGGCCCTCGCCGGTCGCGAGCGCAAGCGTGAACGCGCCCGGCCCCACGGCCGTGAGCGTGGCGCCCTCGAGGCGGTGTCCCTTGAGCGAGGCGAGCGCCTCGCTCACGTCCTCGGCACTCTCGCGCAGGGCCTTGCCGCGCGGGAGCTTGCGGAAGAGCCGCAACGCGGCAGTCTCGCCGGGCGGGCCGTAGATCGCGCGGATCCTTCCGGCCTGGAGCGCCAGCTCGAGGATCGGCTCGAGCGTCAGAGCGTGCCGTTCCTCGAGGACTCCCGACACGATTGCATCGACAAGCTCGTCGAGTTGAAGGCGGTAGTCCTCCGAGCCGGCGGCCGCGAGCACGGCGCGCGTCTCGGCGAGCGCGAGCTCCGACTCGGACTCCGCGAGCCTGATCCCCGACCCCGTGAGTGCGCTACTCATCTGCAGCGGCTCCGACGATGGCGTGGAGCTCGTGCTCGAACCCGCCGGTTTCGATCGCGCAGTGCATGCCGCACTCCTTCGGAGCGCCCGTCTCCCACCACCAGCGGCCAGCACGCACCGGCTCGCCCTCGGCCACGGGTCGCGTGCACGGCTGGCAGCCGATCGACGAGTACCCCTTGTCGTAGAGGGCGTGCGTCGGCACGTCGTTCTCGCGGAGGTAATCCCAGACCTCGTCCTCCGACCACTCGGCCAGTGGGTTGAGCTTGGCTATCGCTCCGTGGTCGTGGTCGATCTCGATCTTACGGATGTCCGAGCGAGAGGCCCACTGGTCGCGACGGAGGCCTGTCACCCAGGCGTCGAGCCCTGCGAGGACGCGGGTCAGCGGCTGCACCTTGCGGACGTTGCAGCAGAGCATCCGCTGCTCCACTGACCGGAAGAACAGATTCGGCCCGTGGCGATCGACGAGGCGTTGCACCTGCCCCGCATCTGGGGAGAGGAATTCGAGCCGCAGTCCCTCGTAGCGCTCCCAGAGCTGCTCGACGAGGTCGTGCGTCTCCTGCGGGAGCCGGCCCGTGTCGATCGAGAAGACTCGAACGGCCGGGTCGATGCGATACGCCATGTCGATCAGCGCCACGTCGCCTTCCTGGAACGCCGTCGAGAGCGCGAGGCCCTGGCCGAACCGCCCGATCGCCCACTCGAGCAGCTCCCACGGCTCCTGCCCTTCGAACTCGACCGAGAGCTCGCCGGCCTCCAGGTCGTCGATTAGGTCGATACTGCTCATGCTGCCTCCTCGTCGGGTGTCTTTGCGTCTCGGCGCGATCGGGCGGGTTCGCGCCCGATCAGGACGCCGAGCTCGTCGTCGGTCTTGCGGTCACAGAACGCGCGGAAGCTCTCGCCCGGGCTCCGGCCGTCAAGCCATGCGACGATCAGCCGCTCGACGGTCTCGTCGAGCTCCTCGGACGGCACGCGGCGAAACACGGGGCGGCCGATTGCCGCCACTGGGCCGAGCGCACCGCGCAGCAGGACGTCGTAGCCCTGGCGTCTCTTGCCCCCGGCGTCGCGCACCGTCGTGCCCTGGAAGCCGAGGTCGCCGACCCAGTGCTGCCCACATGCGTGAGGGCAGCCGTCGAGGTGGAGGCGCAATTCGGAGACGCTGTTTCCGAAGCGTTGCTCGAGGTGCTCGATCAGGCCCCCGAGCCGCCCTTTCGTCTCGGCGACGGCGAAGTTGCAGTGCGGCTCGCCCGTGCAGCCGATCGCGTTCGATCGCAGGCGGTTCGCGTCGACCGGGAACCCGATCTCACCGAGAGCCAGCGTGGCGATGTCGACGTGTCGGATACCGGTGACGACGAGGTTCTGCTGCCGCGTCAGGCGGACGTCCCGACCCTGACGTGCTGCCAGGTCTGCGACGGAGAGCATCTGGTCGCCGGAGATCAGCCCGAGGTGAACCGGAGCGCCGACCGTGCGCAGGTGAGGATCATGCTCGACCTCGATGCCCATGTGATCGGCCGGTTCGTGGTCGAGAGGCTCGAGTGTGAAATCGGGAAGCGCATAGCCGAGCCGTCGTTCGACCTCTACTCGCATCCCTTCCGGCCCCCGGTCGTCGACCATGAACTTCATCCGCGCTTTGACCCGCGAGAGTCGATAGCGCAGATCTTCCTTCCAGGCATCGAGGAGGGCTCGCATCACCGGCATCGCCTCGTCCTCGCGGATCCACACTCCGAGGTCACGGGCGATCCGCGGTACGGATGACAACCCGCCGCCGACGAGCAACGCGAAACCACGCTCGCCTTCGCGGATCACGCCAATCAGTGAGATGCAATTGATCTCGGGCGCGTTGCAGCGATGGGCGCAGGAGGAGATCGAGATCTTGTGCTTGCGAGGCAGGTCGGAGTAGTCGGGGTTGCCATAGAAGAACTCCGTCATCTCGGCGTGCAGCGCCGTCACGTCGAACAGCTCGTCATGAGCAAGGCCCGCGAGCGGGCAGCCGGTGAGGTTGCGCACCGCGTCGCCGCAGGCGCCCACGGTTGTCAGACCCGTGTCACGCAGCCGGTTGAACACCGTCGGCAGCGAGCCGAGCTCGAGGTAGTGCAGCTGGATCGTCTGTCGTGTCGTCAGCTCACCCGCACCGCGACCATGCTCGTTCGAGAGCTCACCGATCGTGCGGAGTTGCTCGGGCGTGATCCGGCCCGCCGGCAGCTTGATCCGCAGCATGAACGTCCCGATCTTCGGCTTGTCGTGGTAGGCCCCCCACCACTTGAGCCGGACGAGATCCTCCTCCTCGACGTCGGCGTACCCGGTCGCGATCAGGGCCGGGAGTTCGCCCAGCATCGCGAGCGGGCTCTTCTCGCGCTTCAGCCGCTCGACCGGGTTCCGCTTGAGCACGAGCTCGAGCGTCGGCGCCTCCTTCAGTGTGCGCGTGCCCTCTGCCACTCGGTTTCTCCTTGCTCCCGGAAACGACAAAGGGCCCCGATCCCGGAGCCCTGGGCGGTGCCGACGGCACCTGCGCGTTGCCATCTTCCCGGTGGCCGCCCCGGGTGGGCGACGCGCGGCTGGAGTTCGCACCTGACGGACAGCCTGTTTCAGCACTGCTCCCGGTTGCGGCGGTTTCGTCGGGCCAGGTCCCTCAACCGCTCGTGATGGCTAACACTTCCCTATATATAGCAACATCACTTCAAAAATACAAGTGACGTGCTGCCCGCCAGCTGCGCAGCCACGAGCTCGTGGTAGCGGGGCACCTCGAGCAGAAAGGAGTCGTGCCCCCAGGGTGAGGCGACCTCGTCCTGGAGGACATCGCAGCCCGCCAGCGCGAGCACGCGCGCTATCTCCGTCGAGTGGGCCGTCGGGAAGCGCCAGTCCGTGTCGAACGAGACGACGAGGAACCGCGTGCGCACCTCCCCGAGGCGGGCGATCGCTGCCGCTTCGTCAGCAAACGGATCGAAGTAGTCCATCACGCGGGTGAGATAGAGGTACGAGTTCGCGTCGAAACGGTCGAGGAACGTCTGGCCCTGGTGCTCGAGGTAACTCTCGACCTGGAAGTCGATATCGAACGTCGGCTGCTCGCCGATGCGATCGCGCCCGAACTTGTGGCGGAGGCTCTCCTCGGAGACGTAGGTGATGTGCGCCATCATCCGCGCGATCGAGAGGCCGACGCGGGGCTTCTCCCCGGTCGCGTAGTAGTCGCCGCCGGCGAAGTGCTCGTCGCCCGTGATCGACGCCCGGGCGACCGCCGAGAAGGCGATGTTCTGTGCGCTCAGGCGCGCAGAGGCGCAGACGAGGATCCCGTTCTCGATCTCCGACGGATGATCGAGAGCCCACTGGAGCACCTGCATGCCGCCGAGCGAGCCTCCGATCGCGCCGTGCAGCTTCTCGATCCCGAGGTGAGCGAGCAGGCGACGGTGAACAGTGACGAGGTCGGCGACCGTGAAGTGGGGGAACCGCAACCCGTACGGCTTGCCGGTCGACGGGTCAACCGACGACGGCCCCGTCGTTCCCTGGCAGCCGCCGAGCAGGTTGGGACAGATGACGAACAGCGAGTCCGTGTCGAGTGGCTTCCCGGGGCCGATCAACGTGTCCCACCAGCCGGGCCGCTTCGCGTCCCCGTGATGGCCTGCTGCATGTGCATCGCCGGTGAGTGCGTGGCAGACGAAGACGGCGTTCGAGGCGTCGGCCGCGAGCCTGCCGTAGGTCTCGTACTGCACCTCGACCGGCCCGAGGGTCGCCCCGGATTCGAGCACGAGCGGGTCGTCCTCGGTGAAGAGGACGACCCGCTGCGGCTCGACGTGTCCTACCGATCCCGGCACGGCGTCGATCAGACCGCCACGGGAACCGCTGCCTTGACGAGTGCCTGGTCGAGGTCCTCGATGAGGTCGGCGACGTTCTCGATCCCGATCGACAGGCGCACCGTGTCCTGCGTCACGCCGGAGGACGCGAGCTCGTCTTCGTTCAGCTGCGAGTGCGTGGTCGAAGCGTTATGAATCGCGAGCGACTTCGCATCCCCGATGTTCGCGAGGTGGCTGAACAGCTCGAGGCTCTCGATGAACGCCTTGCCTGCCTCGAGCCCGCCGGAGATGCCGAACGTGACGAGCCCGCCGTACCCGCCGGTGAGGACGCGATCGGCGACTTCCTTGTACGGGTTCGAGTCGAGCCCGGGGTAGTTCACCCAGTTGACGGCGTCTTGAGCCTCCAGGTGCCGGGCGACCGCGAGCGCGTTCGACGAGTGACGCTCGATCCGCAGGGGCAGCGTCTCGAGCCCCTGGATGAACATCCACGAGTTGAACGGCGAGGCCGCTGCTCCGAGGTTTCGCAGGAGCACGGTTCGGACCCGACCGATGTACGCGGCCGGCCCGAGAACATCCGCCCAGACGACGCCGTGGTACGAGGGATCCGGCTTCGTCAGCCCCGGGTAGCGCTCGGCGTTCGCCGTCCAGTCGAAGTTCCCCGAGTCAACGACGATGCCGCCGATCGACGTTCCGTGGCCGCCGATGTACTTCGTCGCCGAGTGAACGGCGATGTCGGCGCCCTGCTCGAAGACGCGAGCAAGGATCGGCGTCGGCACCGTGTTGTCGACGATCAGCGGGAGGCCCTGCGCGTGCGCAGCGTCGGCCCAGGCGCGGATGTCGATCACGTTCAGCTTCGGGTTGCCGATCGTCTCGGCGAAGACGAGCTTCGTGTTCTCGTCGGCCAGCGCGGCGACGGCGCCGGGATCGTCCGGATCCACGAAGCGCACCTCGATCCCGTACTGAGGGAGGGTGTGGGCGAAGAGGTTGTACGTGCCGCCGTAGAGCGTCGAGACCGAGATGATGTTGTCGCCGGCACGGGCGATGTTGAGCACGGAATACGAGACGGCCGACTGGCCGGACGCGGTGGCGACGGCCGCGATCCCGCCCTCGAGCTGTGTCACGCGCTGCTCGAAGACGTCCTGGGTCGGATTCATGATCCGCGTGTAGATGTTCCCCGGCACCTTGAGCGCGAAGAGATCCGCGGCGTGCTGGGTGTCATCGAAGACGTACGAGGTCGTCTGATAGATCGGAACCGCGCGCGATCCCGTCGTCGGATCCGGTACCTGCCCACCGTGGAGGGCGATCGTCTCCGGCCTGTGATTGCTCATCTGTTGCTCCTTCCGTCGAGTCCCGGGAACGGCAAAGGCCCCTTGACGTCCTGTCCCGGGGCCTTCAGTGCTCCCGCCGGCGGCGGGCGCAACGCTCTCCATCTTCCCACTCACCGCCCGGGACGGCCGGCTCGCGGCTGGAGTTCGCACCTGACGGACAGCCTGTCGCAGCACTGCTCCCGGTTGCGGCGGTTTCGTCGGGCCAGTTCCCTCGACCGCTCGTGATGGGCAACGCTTCACTTCGGAAAGTAACACATCCGCCCTTTTGCGCAAAGGAGGCGACACCGCGGATCTCGCCTTGTGTTGCAAATAGGTTACGCGTGGCCCCGGCGCCGGGGCCTGTGAGGCCGAGTCTGTTGGCAAGACTGTCACCGAAGATTTCCGCTCCAGGCACGACTTCGCTGATGATGATGCTGAGCGGAATCACCGCAACAAAGAGCTTTGAGGCCAATGCGAGGGATCGTTCGACGACCTCGAGCCGAACGAGTTCGCGAGCCACATCCCCGAAAAACGAGGCCTCGGCGCGTACTCTGAGGTGACCGAAATCCATCTGGCCCAATCCTGTGGGTTGGTATCATCGCATTTATGGGAAATCTTGGCATCTACTTCATCTTCCTGATCCCGCCGATGATTCTCGGCTTCGTCATTCAGCATCGGCTGAAGACGACCGTCGCCCGGCAGATGCAGGTGCAGGTCGCGAACGGGATGACGGGCGAGCAGGTCGCGCGCATGATCCTCGATCACAACGGCCTCTCTGGCGTGCCCGTCAATCAGGCGCCGGGTGGGCCCCTGTCCGACCACTACGACCCGCGAGCCCGCACGGTCAACCTCTCGCCCGGCGTCTACGACGGGAACGCGGTCGCATCGGTTGCGATCGCTGCCCACGAGGTCGGCCACGCCATTCAGCACGAGAAGGCGTACGGCCCGTTCAGGGTTCGGAGCACGATGTTCCCCGCAGTTGCGTTCGCGTCGCAGACGTGGATGCTCCTGCTCCTCGCCGGCGTGTTTCTCCAAATCGCCGGGCTTGCGCAGGTCGCCATCGTCCTCTTTGCGGTCGTCGTGCTCTTCCAGCTCGTGACGCTGCCCGTGGAGTTCGACGCGTCGAAGCGAGCCAAGGTGCAGCTCCACTCGCTCGGCCTCGTCGCCGGCGGTGAGGAGCAGGGCGTGAGCAAGGTGCTCAGCGCGGCAGCAATGACGTATGTCGCCGGAGCCCTCGCCGCACTCTCGCAGCTCGCGTACTTCGCGTTGATGTTTCTCGGCAATCGCAACTAGCCGCTTCGCGTGCGTCCCATCGCGCTGATCGTGCGGGCGGGCGCCGCCCTGCTCGCCGTCGGGTTCTTCTTCACGCTCCTCATCGACGGCGCGCCGAAGCCGGTCACCGAGCAGGTGCAGGCCGCACCTGAGAAGCAGGGGGCTGCCAAGACGTCGTCAGCGATCAAGAAGCCGGTTCGAACGGCTCCTGCGGGCGTCGTCACGATCGCTGCGACCGGCGACATCGTAATGGGCTCGACCCCGAACCTTCCTCCCGACGGTGGCCGCTCATTCTTTAACGGTGTGAAGGCCGACCTCGCCGGTGACGTCGTGCTCGGCAACCTCGAGGGGACGCTCTCGACCGGTGGTGGCTCGAAGTGTGGGTCGGGTAGCAGCAATTGCTACGCGTTCCAGACGCCGCCGTCGTACGCTGCCTGGTTGAAGAAGGCCGGATTTACGATCCTGAACGTCGCGAATAACCACGCGTATGACTATGGCCCATCCGGCCAGGCGCAGACGCTTGCTGCGCTTGCCAAGCAGCGCCTCGCCCACACCGGTCGCCCCGGCCAGATCGCCTATCAGCAGGTCGGTGAGATCAAGATCGCCGTCGTCGGCTTCGCGCCGTACCCCTGGGCGCAGCGGCTGACGGACATCCCGGCGGCTCGCCGGCTCGTCAAGAAGGCAGCGGCGAACGCCGACGTGGTCATCGTGACGATGCACGCCGGCGCGGAGGGGACCGACCACACCCATGTGACCCCGGGCACCGAGACCTACCTCGGAGAGAACCGCGGCAACGTCGTCGCCTTCTCACACGCCGTCGTCGACTCGGGCGCGGACATCGTGATCGGCCACGGCCCGCACGTGCTCCGAGGCATGGAGTGGTACAAGGGACGGCTGATCGCCTACTCGCTCGGGAACTTCGCCGGCTACAACGTCTTTGCGCTCGGCGGGCCACTCTCGCTCAGCGGGATTCTTCGCGTCACGCTTCGAGGCGACGGCGGATTCGACAGCGGCACGCTTGTCCCGACGCGGCTGGTCGGCGCGGGAGTACCGGCGCTCGATCCAGCCGAAAGCGCCCACGGGATCGTGCGAACGCTCTCCCGCGAGGACTTTGGCGGACGTGGCGTCATGGTGTCGGCGAACGGTAATCTCACGCGCTAGTGCGGGACACCCATTCGTAACGCTCGAGCACGATCGGTGACTGCTCGAGAGAGAACGTGACACTTTCAACCGGGAGGGCAGCGTGCGCGAGTTCGACGTGGTGGTGATCGGCGCCGGCGTGGGCGGCGAGGTGGCGGCGGGGAGACTCGGCGAGAACGGTCTCTCGGTGGCGATCGTGGAGGATAGGCTCGTCGGCGGTGAGTGCTCCTTCTACGCCTGCATGCCCTCGAAGGCGCTGCTACGCCCGGTCGATCTCGCACGGGAGGTCGCGCGGGTTCCCGGCCTCGAGCTCGGGCCTATCGACGTGCAGGCGGTGCTCCGCCGACGCGATGATGTGATCGCGCGACTCGACGACGCCGGGCAGGTGCCGTGGCTCGAGGCGCGCGGGGTCACGCTCGTGCGCGGACGTGGTCGCCTTGCCGGTGAGCGCCGCGTCGTCGTGGGTGACGAGGAGCTCGTCGCCGGGAAGGCAGTGATCGTCGCCACTGGCTCGACAGCTCTCGTGCCTGACATCCCGGGACTCCGGGATGCGCGGCCGTGGACGAACATCGAGGCGACGACCGCCTCGACAGTGCCTCCGCGGTTCGTAGTCCTCGGGGGTGGCGTCGTCGGCGTCGAGATGGGCCAGGCGTGGACTGCGCTTGGCTCGAAGGTGACCCTCGTGCACAGAGACGTTCGTTTGATCGAGCGGGAGGAGCCGTTCGCATCGGCTCAGGTGCTCGAAGCGCTCGAGGAAGGCGGCGTCGACGTGCGCCTCGGGCGCTCCGCCGTCCGTGTCTCGCGATCGGATCAGGTCGAGATCGAGCTGGACGACGGGTCGACGATCGAGGCGGACGAGGTACTCGTCGCCTTCGGCCGCGTCCCCGGGGTGGCCGGGATCGGACTCGAGACGATCGACGTGGCTACCGACGGCCCGCTCAGGGTCACGGACGACATGCGCGTTCCCGGCCACGACTGGCTGTTCGCAGTCGGAGACGTCAACGGGCGCGCTTTGCTCACGCACATGGCCAAGTACCAGGCCCGACTCGCCGCCGACATCGTGCTCGGACGCCGCTCCGAGCTGCGTTCGGACGGGGCGCGATCGCCGCGCGTGATCTTCACCGATCCGCAGGTCGGTGCCGTGGGCCTCACCCTCAAAGGAGCGCAGGCGGCGGGGCTTCGTGTTCGGCACGTCGACGTCGACACGAGCGGGAACGCCGGTGGCTCGTTCGTCGGTCGGGGCGCCGCAGGAACATCGAGGATCATCGTCGACGAGGACAGGCGTGTGATCGTGGGGGCCACTATCACCGGCTCCGAGGTCGCGGAGGCGCTCCACGCAGCGACGATCGCGGTTGTCGCCGAGGTGTCGATCGACGATCTCTGGCACGCTGTGCCGTCGTTCCCGACTCGGAGCGAGCTGTGGCTCAAGCTCCTGGAGGCGTACGGACTGTAGGAAGGGGAACCGGCGGCCGACCCGCGCGTAGCCTCTACGCTCCCCCCATGACGCTCGTCTCGATCTCCGGTGGTGCGGGATTCCTCGGCCTACATCTCGCCCGGCGCGTTCTCAGTGACGGAGGCGCCGTGCGCACGCTCGACGTCGCGCCGCTCGACGACGTAGAGCTCGAGCGCGGCGTCGAGGAGGTTCGAGGAGACATTCGCTCGGAGCAGGACGTCCGTACCCTCGTCTCGGGGGCAGACGTCGTCGTCCACGCCGCAGCCGCGTTGCCGATCCAGTCGTCGCGCGAGGCGATTCGTTCCGTCAACGTCGAGGGCACGGCGAACCTCCTTGCGGCTGCGCTCGGTGCGGGTGTTCGACGTGTCGTTCTGATCTCGTCGACAGCGGTCTACGGCGTGCCCGAGCGGCACCCGATCCACGAGACCGATCCGCTCGTCGGCGTGGGGTGGTACGGCGAGTCGAAGATCGAGGCGGAGCTGCTCGCGGGTGAGTTCGGTCGGCGCGGTCTCGACGTTGTGATCATTCGCCCGAAGACGTTCATCGGGCCCGAGCGGCTCGGCGTCTTCGAGATCCTGTTCGACTGGATCCGCGAGGGGCGTCGGATCCCGATCCTCGGCGACGGCGGCAACCTCTACCAGCTCCTCGCAGTCGAGGACCTCGTCGACGCGGTCGCCCGCAGCTTCACGGCCCCGGTCGGAGGTGAGGCGCTCAACGTCGGCGCCGGAGTGTTCGCGACCGTGCGTGACGACCTCCAGGCGCTCATCGACCACGCGGGCTCCGGCTCGCGGCTCTGGCCGGTGCCCGTCAAGCCGGCCGAACTGTCACTGCGAGCGCTCGAGCTCGCAAGGCTCTCGCCACTCGCCGAATGGCACTACAAGACAGCGCACAAGGACTCGTTCGTCTCGATCGAGAAGGCACAGGAGCTCCTCGACTGGGAGCCGCTGCTCTCGAATGCCGAGACGCTGTGTGCCACCTACGACTGGTACCTCGAGCACCTCGATGCCATGCGTGGGGCTGGGACAACGCACCGCGTGCCGTGGAACCAGCAGGCGCTCGGCTTGCTCAAGCGCGTCAGCTAGCCACCTACGTGGTTGCGAGAACCGCGATGCCGTAGCGGGCGAACATTGAATCGGCTGTTACGACAACCAATTCCTCGATCTGCGCCTGTGCGATCAGGATGCGGTCGAACGGGTCGCCGTGAATTGCCGGAAGCGAGCCGGCGGCCCAGCCGTGCTCGACCGAGACGGCGAGAGGGCGGGCGTCGTACTTCTCGAGACGAGCGACGAGGCTACCGGCAAACCGCAACTTGCCGAGCCGCGCTTTGGTCGAGATCTCCCACGCACTCGCAGCGCTGACGTGCACTTCATTCGACACATCTTCGATCGCATCCACGGCTGAACGAGAAAGACGGCGCGAGCCTTCGAGCCACCAGATCAGCGCGTTCGTGTCCAGAAGGAGCCTCACGCGTCGTCGATCGCGTCGGGCATTGTGGGATCCTCGTCACCAAAGAAGAGAGCGGCGATCGCCTCGTTCGTCTCGTCGCTATCCCAGTCGTCGGCGAGCCAGATCTTGCCCCGCATCGAGCCGTAGCCGCGCCGGCGACCGGTCGGCCGCTCGAGCGGAACGAGCCGCGCACGAGGCTCACCGGCCTTGGCGATCACGATCTCCTCGCCTGCGGCGGCGCGCTCGACGAGGCGCGAGAAGTGAGTCTTTGCCTCGTGGATATTGACTTGTTCTGACATGTCCAAAGTGGACTAGACTTAGTCCAGTCCGTACCTGTAGGTTACCACCACGGTGGAGTTCAGTCCAGTGCGGCATAGACTCCTGGTTATGCGCGCTCTTGTCGACTACCGTTCCGAGTTCCCGATCCTCGAGCACACGACCTATCTGATCAACCACTCGCTCGCGGCGATGCCCGCGAAGGCCGAGGATCGGCTCGCGGAGTACGCGCGCATGTGGAAGGAGCGTGGGATCCGTTCGTGGGGCGAGGGCTGGTGGACGATGCCGATGACGGTCGGCGACCAGGTAGGTCGCATCATCGGCGGCGCGACCGGAACCACCGTGATGCACCAGAACGTGGCTGTCGCCGAGGCGATCGTGCTTTCGTCGTTCTTCCCGATCGACCCGAAGCGCAACCGGGTCGTCTACGAGCGCGGCAACTTCCCCTCGGTGCGCTACCTCTACCAGGCACAGCCCGACCTCGAAGTGATCGTCTGTGAGGACGACGGCGCCATCGTCGACGCGATCGACGAGCAGACGCTGCTCGTCCCGATCAGCCACGTCCTCTTCCGGACGGGCGAGATCCAGGAGATCGAGCCGATCATCCGGCGCGCCCACGAGGTCGGTGCCCACGTGATCCTCGACTGCTACCAGAGCGCCGGCATCGTTCCATTCGACGTCACCGCGTTGAACGTCGACTTCGCCGTCGGCGGCTCGGTGAAGTGGCTGAACGGCGGCCCTGGGAACGGCTGGCTCTACGTGCGCCCTGACCTCTCCGAGCGGCTGCAGCCCACCTTCACTGGCTGGCAGGCGCACGAGCGCCCCTTCGGGTTCGAGGAGGAGATGGTGTACACGGACGGTGCAGCACGCTTCCTCACCGGTACGCCGAACGTTCCGGCGCTATACGCCGCCACGGCGGGATACGACCTGGTCGAGGAGGTCGGCGTCGAGCGGATCCGGGAGAACTCGCTGCGGCAGACGCAGCTCCTGATCGACCGAGCCGAGTTCGCGGGCTTCGAGATCCGCAGCCCGCAGAGCCCGGAGCGTCGCGGAGGAACGGTGACGGTGCACGTTCCCGAGTTCGCCGCGGTGCACAAGGAGCTGACCGCGCGGCAGATTCTCTGCGACTTCCGCCCCGACGGAATTCGCCTCGGGCCGCACTACTACAACTCCGACGACGAGCTCGAGTTCACGATCGACCAGATCGGCGAGATCCTCGAAAGCGGCGCGTACGAGCAGCATCTCGGCGTCGTAGCGCGCCACTAGAGAGAGGTAGCGCGTGCCATCTGCCGGCCGCATCCCGTATCGAATCGAGATGCTGACGGCCACCTCTAGCCTCTCGTTGCCCGACCGACCTCGAGGAGGTACGCGATCATCATGTTGTCGCCGCCGACCGCAAGGTGGTGGGCGTCCGAGAGCTCCTCGACGCGCGCGATCTGGGACGCGTGTGCCTCGAAGACCTCGCCGAAAGGGAAGAAGCTGTAATCCACGACGCGTGCCTCGAGCCCGTGTGAGGCAAGGAGCTCTGCCGTTCGCACCTGGCCGAGAACGGACAGCTGGAGTACGAGTGCCCGCCCTGTATCGGTCAGGAGGTCGGGAAGCAGAGCAAGGAAGCGGTCGAAGAGGTTCCGTCCCCAGAAGTCCAGTGGACGGTGGCCGCTCGGCTCCTCGTAGGGGTCGACTGGCATCTGGTAGAGGCTCGCGACGATGAGGTCGAACCGCTCGCCCGGCTCCCACTGGAAGAGGTCGACGGTGTCGCCGCTGACGTGCTCCGAGACGCCGTTCCGGAACGCGTTTGCCAGCGTGTTCGCAACCGAGCCACGGTCGATGTCGATCGCATGCACCGACGCCGCGCCGTTCAGCGCGAGCTGGACGGCGAGGATGCCGCATCCGCAGCCTACGTCGAGGCAGCTGCCGCCGTTGCCGTCGCCCGTTCGCTGCAGGTGCTTCCAGAGAAGGTAGCTCCCCTGCGTCGGCACGAAGACCCCGGGCTCGGCGGCCAGATCGGGGAACGGCAGCGGGTAGAGCGCGCGCCCGAGCGCGTCCCGCCAGCTCTCGACGACCGGCGGAGCGTCGCTCGAGGCCGTCTCGGGATGCGGCGAGACGCGTCTGTGGCCCGCGACGGTGCCCTCGACAGCGGCTGCTGCCGCTGCGATGTGCTCGGGCGAGACGCCGCAGCAGCCGCCGATGACCTGTGCACCCTCCTCGCGCCATTCGAGGGCGAGCGCAGCAAAGGCAGCCGGATCGATTCGCTCGTCGAAGCGCCAGAGGTCGCGCGTGAGATGACCGAGATTCGGATAGACGCCGAGAGGCAGCTCCGTGAAGTCGCGGAGCCAGCTGACCATGCCGGGCACGTGATCGACGGGTAGGCAGTTGATGAGCAGCGCGCCGACCCCCATCTCCTCGAATCGACGTGCGGCCAGGCCGAAGAGATCGCCCTCCGGCGGCCCCCAGTGCTGGCCGTAGACGCCGCACACCCCGTGACGGCAGCGGCGGAACGAGACCCAGACGGGAAGCCCGAGCTCGAGGAGCGCCTCGACGAGGGTGAACGTCTCGGGCTCGCGGATCAGCGAGAGCGTCTCGAGCAGAATCAGGTCGGGTTGCTCGTCGTCGAAGATCTTCGAGAGCAGCCTGGTCGTACCGCTCCGTGAGAGTGCCTCGGCGTCCTCTGAGAGTGAAAAGGCGACCGCGCGTGATCGTGCCGCCTCCGACGCAGCGGTTCGTGCGAGTCTGATCCCGGTGCGTGCGATGTCCATCCAGTGCAGGAGGCCGCCCCCACCAGGCCCGCCGCCTTGTGTCTCCGCGAGCACGGACCAGGTGTTCGTCGAGACGACGTCGCAGCCCGCAGCGATGTACGCGCGGTGGGCATCGAGCACCGCCTCGGGAGCGCGGTAGAGCGCCCAGCTACCCCAGAGATCGTCTTTCGCTCCTCTCGTTGTCGGCGGCAGGACGCGCTGCAGCTCCGTCGCCGTGCCGCCGTCGAGAACGACGCAGGTTCCCTCAACGAGCTTCTGCTCGACCGCGGCGTACGGTCGGAGGTCGGTCGGCGAAAGTGACATCAGTGAGAGGAACGATACCCCGGCTGCGTAGCCTGTCGGAATGAGCCCTGCGGACCCTCTCCGGAAAGCGCTCGCCGGGTTCATGCTCGGCGCGGCGGGGATGTTCGCGACGATGTACTCGACGCAGGCGATCCTGCCCGAGCTCTCCCGCAACTTCGACGTCAGCCCGGCGCGGGCAGGCCTCTCCATCTCGGTCGTCGTGATCGCCGTCGCGATCGGTGGGTTCGTCTGGGGCCCCATCTCGGACCGGATCGGGCGGCCGCGCGCGATCCGGACTGCGAGCTTGCTACTCGTGATCCCGACGATCGGGGTCGCGCTCGCCCCGAGCTTCGAGGCGCTCCTCGTCTGCCGCACGCTGCAGGGACTCTGCATGCCCGGCTTGCTAGCGGTCGGCGCACCCTACGTCGTCGAGGCGTTCGTGCCCCGGATCGGAGCCCGTGCGATGGGCTACTACGTGTCGGCGCTCGTCGCAGGAGGTCTCGTCGGCCGGCTCGGCGTCGCCCTCGCGACCGCCGTCGTCGGCTGGAGAGTCGCAATCGGCCTCCTCGCGATCCTCCCACTCACCGCCGCGGTCGTGATGCGCCGCGGGGTCCCGGAACCGAACCTCCCGCCCCATGGCGGGGGGTGGGGGCGGCCCC
>JAJAZN010000221.1 GCA_026785685.1 Thermoleophilia bacterium | reverse complement strand
TCTGACCGTCGGCTGGGATCAGTGCGCGTACAACGAGGCCCTCTCGCCTGCGGCGCTTGCGTTCGAGGACGTGGCGGGCAGATGGCTCAAGGAGCTCCTCGGCCTTCCGGCATCGGCATCCGTGGGCTTCACGACCGGTGGACAGGGAACGAACACCGTAGCGCTCCGACGATCGTCTGCGCACAGGCAGGCAACGTGAACACCGGAGCCTGCGACGATCTTGACGCCGTCACCTCCGCCGCTCGGGAGGTCGGAGCGTGGGTTCACGTCGACGGTGCGTTCGGACTCTGGGCCGCGGCCGATCCGACGACGAGGCATCTCGTCGCCGGGATCGAAGCCGCGGATTCATGGGCGTGCGACGGTCACAAGTGGTTGAACGTCCCGTACGATTCCGGATTCGTGTTCTGTGCGCACCCGGACATCCATGTCAACGCGATGGAGTACACAGCCCCGTATCTCACGGGTCAGGTCGCCGGTCGGGCCTTCGGAGGCGGCGATTTCGTGCCGGAGTCGTCGCGGCGGGCGCACGGTTTCGCGGCGTGGGCCGCCCTCCGCGCACTCGGCCGATCGGGGGTCGCCGATCTGATCGACCGGTTCTGCGCGCTCGCACGCCACGCCGCACTCCTCCTCGATCGCTTCGAAGGTGTGCAAGTCGTCAACGAGGTCGTCCTCAACCAGGTTCTCGTACGCGTCGGAGACGCCGAGCTCACCAACAGCGTCGAGCGGCTCGTTCAGTCGGACGGCGTCTCCTGGCTCGGCGCGACGACGTGCCGCGGTGAGCGCCTCCTTCGCATCTCGGTCTCGAACTGGTCGACGACCGAGCGAGACGTCGAGCTCACGGTCGACGCAATCGCCCGAGCCCGCGCTGCGGCGCTCGGCGGCCATTCCGCCTGACTGGACGGAGATGTGGGCGTCAAGGCAGTATCCGGATGCCTACGCTGTGGGCGGAAACTCCGGGTACTGCGCGCGTCGCCGGTGATCACGTCCCAGGGAGCCCTGTACGCGACCATGGCGACCACACGCTGCCGGTAGCGTCCGGACAATGCCTGGACTCGCATCAGAGCTCGACGCGATCGCCGCGGCGGAGTCGTTCTCGGGCGTCGTCCGCGTCGAGCGACCCGGACGACCACTCCTCGAGAAGGCGTACGGTCTCGCCGACAAGCGGCACGGGATCCCCAACCGTACCGAGACGCAGTTCGGGATCGCGAGCGGGACGAAGAGCCTGACGGCGCTCACGGTCGTGAGCCTGATCGAGGAAGGCCGATTTGAGCTCGCGACGACCGCGCGCTCCCTGCTCGGCGACGATCTCCCGCTGATCGCAGACGACGTCACGATCGAGCACCTCCTCTCGCACCGCTCGGGCATCGGCGACTACCTCGACGAGGAGGTCGATCTCGACTACGACGCCTACCTGATGCCGGTGCCGGCGCAGGAGCTCGCGGCGACCGAGCAGTACCTCCCGATCCTCGACGGATATCCGACAAAGTTTCCCGCGGGTGAGCGCTTCGGCTACTGCAACAGCGGCTTCGTCGTGCTGGCGCTGATCGCCGAGCGCGTGGGTGGCGTGCCGTTCCCCGAGCTCGTTCGCCAGCGGGTGTGCGGGCCGGCACGAATGGCGGACACGGCGTTTCTCCGCGCCGACGAGCTACCTGGCTCTGTAGCGATCGGCTACATCGAGGTCGACGGAGCGTGGAGGACGAACGTCTTCCATCTCCCCGTCCGGGGCACGGGAGACGGCGGGATCTACACCACGGTCGCCGACGTCAGCGCCTTCTGGAACGCGCTGTTCTCGGGTCGCATCGTCTCGAACGAGGGCGTCGCCGAGGTCGTTCGCGCGCGCTCCGAGGACACGCTCGAATCGGAAGCAACGCACAGGCGGTACGGCCTGGGCTTCTGGCTCGAAGCTACGCGAGGCGTCGTGACGATGAGCGGCGGGGACACGGGCGTGTCGTTCCGTAGCTCGCACGATCCGCGCTTCGGCGTCACGTTCACTGCGATCTCGAACACGGGCGCCGGGGTAGGGGCGCTGACGCGCGCCCTCGAGGAGCTGCTCGCCTAGCTGAGATTCGGCGAGCAGCCCGGATGCGGCTGCACGACACGCACTGTTGACGCCGAATCCTTCGCAAGCTCCCCAGGCGGTCGGATCAACTTTGGTACGAAGTTGCCGCCGCAGTTCGGGCAGCGCCCGCCGAGGGGGGTCTCGACGCAGTCGGCACAGAACGTTCACTCGTACGTGCAGATCCGCGCCAACTCGTTCTCCGGCGGCAGGTCTCGGTCGCAACAATCGCAGTCCGGCCGAAGCTCCAGCGTGAAGTCAATCTTTAGAGTGGCGCGCATACGATCCAGGAGTGTTCGACCCGATGGCGCCGTCACCAGGTCGACTGGCTCAATCGTCGGTTTCGGACGATCGGCGGAACCCGGACTCGATCGCCGAGCCGGTCGCTCGTCTACAGTGGCGAAACGGTCAAGAACGAGGGTTGAACGATGCGCCTCCTGACGCTGCTGTCCGATTCGTACAACCCGGATGGCTGGGTCGACCGACTCGTCGAACTGCAGTTCGGGAGCAAGGCCGGCTGGACGATCGAGCGGGCGAAGGTTGCAGACGCCCGTGCGCTGGCCGACGCCGATGCAGTGCTGGTGTTGATGGAGCCGATTACCCGCGATGCCTTGGTTGACGCCAATCAACTGCGACTCATTCAGACCGCGAGTCGCGGATACGACGCCGTCGACCATGCTGCGGCCGCCGAGCGAACCATTCCCGTCTGCAATGTTCTCACCGCAGGGCACGCGGGAACCGTCGCCGAACACACTTTCGCTTTGCTCCTCGCGGTTGTCAAGCGCGTCGTCGAGGGAGACATGTCGATTGCCCGGGGCGACTGGTCGACCGAGGCGTTGTTCGGCTCGGGTCTCAGCGAACTGTCGGGCAAGTCGCTCGGAATCGTCGGGCTCGGCGAGATTGGCAAGGAGGTCGCGAGAAGGGCCGACGCCTTCGGTATGGCGGTGATGTACACGGACGAGGTGTCGGCTCGGGAGTTCGAGGAGCGCTACGGGATAAGAAGGGTCGAGCTCGCAGAGCTGCTCCGGACTGCCGATATCGTGACCCTCCACGTTCCGTTGACCGCCGACACGAACCGGCTGATCGCCGAGCGCGAGCTGGCGCAGATGAACTCCGGCGCGGTGCTCGTCAACACTTCACGAGGCCCGATTGTCGATCTCAACGCGCTCGCGGCCTTCCTCCACGACGGCAAACTCCGAGCAGGCCTGGACGTGTTTGACCCCGAGCCGCCACCACGTGACCACCCGATCCTCTCGGCCCCGAACGTCGTGCGCTCTCCGCACATCGCCGGGGTGACGACCGAGTCCGTGCGCAGGGTGTTCGAAGACGCGTTCGCCAACATAGGGAGGCTCGAACGGGGAGAGCCGCTCCTCAACGTCGTCAACGGCGTGCACCCGTGATCAAGCGGATCACCCTCGTCCGACGCAGGGAAGGCATGTCGAAGGAGGACTTCGTCCAGCATTGGGCGACGACACATGCAGAGCTCGCCGCCCGCCTGCCGGGAATCCGCGGCTGCCGGATCAACGTCGTTCAGGAGTGGGTCGGCGGCGATCAGCCGTGGGACGGCATCGGTGAGATCTGGTTCGACTCCGAAGAGGCAATGGCCGTCGCCTTCGAGGAGCTGGCGGCCGAGTTCGATGTGAACCGCCCACTGTTCATCGGCGAGGCATGCCGAACTCTGGTGGACGAGGTCATCGTCGTAACGGGGAGCGAGCCGACCAAAAGCTGATCGAGCTGCGGCTGCTCGCCCGGTGGTCGTCGAAGCGGGTGCCCTCAGCCATTAGGCTCAGTCGAGCGTGCGAACGCGGTCGGAGTCGAGGAGCGCACGGATGGCTGCCGGCACCACCTGTCCTGCGGCCACACGCTCACCCTCCGCTGCCTCGAGCTCGAGAACACGTTCGAGCGCGGTCAGTGTTGTCTCGATCTCCGTGAAGGAGACGACGATGACTCCTGAATGGTCGCAGACGACGACGTCGCCCGCGTCGACCGGCCGGCCTCCGATAACGACCGGAAGCCCGACCGTTCCCGGCCCGTTCGCCGCCGGCGATGCGGGAGAGAGCCCAACGGAGAACACGGGCACCCCTGCACGGGCGAGGCCCTCGACGTCGCGGACGAGGCCGTCTGTGACGACGGCGGCGATGCCCGCGTTCCGAGCCGCACCGGCGAAGAGATCGCCGATCGACGCGGTACCGGTCCAGCCGACGGTCGCGATCAGGAGGACGTCTCCCGGCTTGGCGACATCGAGTGCCACGAGGGCCGCAAGCACATCGGCTGGGCCCGTCTCGCACGTCAATGCAGGCCCAACGATCGTGCCGGAGAACGGGATCTCGGGAAGCGCCTGAATCCGGTAGTCGAGCGCGCCGCCACCTCCCTGGGCGTCTGCAACCTGCGCCGACTCTGCACGTGCGAAAGCGGCCAGCGAGGCGGCTGACGGCCGCTCGAAGCGGCGACGGATGGTCAGGATCGGTGGCTGCTCGAGCACGTCGGGGACACTACATGCCCGGCGTTGGCCACCAGCGGGACGAAGAGGGAGATCGCCAGGCTGGGCACGGAGGAGTTCAACCTGTGGATCCTCGGCGCCACCCTCCGACGTGCAGGCCCGCGCCGGACTTCACGGTTCGAGCGCCACGAGGGCTGCGGTGGCAATCGAGGTGGCGTCGATCTTGTACTCGGCGTAGACCTCGGGTTGGCTGCCGGTCTGGCCGAAGCGGTCGACGCCGAGCGGGACGGAGCGGACGCCGAGGGCACTGCCCACAAAGGAGAGCGCGTGGCTGGCTCCGTCGATCACGGTGACGACGGGTAGGCCTCGTTCGTCGGGTGTCACGAGCAGCTCGAGGTGCGAGCGCGTAACGGCGCCACCGTGCAGCGGCGCCGCGCGATGTGCCTGCCAGTCGCGGTAGAGGCGGTCGGGGGACGAGAGGCAGAGCACGGTCGCTTCGACGCCTTCTTCATCGGCGAGCAACACGGCGGCTGCGAGCGTCTCGGGCACGATTGCTCCGCAGGCGGCGAGGATGATGCGATCCTCGCTCGTCCCGGGCTCGCGAAGGCGGAATCCGCCGGCGACGACGTCGGTGCGCAGTCGCTCCTCGCCGACGCGAGCAGCGGCTGCCGAGAACGGCTCCTGGTCGATCGGCGTCGTCGAGAGCCGCAGGTACATCGCTTCGCCTTCGGGTGTTTGCATGCGCGTGAGGCCGTCGAGGAGGAGCCACTCGAGCTCGCGGGCATAGCACGGCTCGGCGTAGGTGAGGCCCGGGGTCTCGATCCCGATGCCGGGCGTGTTGAGGGACTGGTGGGCTCCGCCCTCACGGGAGAGAGAGATCCCCGACGGGGTACCGGCGAGCACGAACCGTGAGCCCGAGTAGGTCGAGTAGACGATTCCTTCGAGCGCGCGCATTACGAACGGGTCGTAGAGGGTCCCGATCGGGAACAGTCGCTCGCGTTGGAAATCCCAGCTGAGGCCGAGTTGGCCGAGTAGCAGCACCAGGTTCATCTCGGCGATTCCCATCTCGATGTGTTGGCCGCTCGGCCCGACGCGCCACTTCAGCGGCGAATCGTCCATTGCGTCGTAGACCCGTTCCTCGTCCGGGCCCCAGACGCCGGTCTTGTTGATGAAGCCTCCGAGGTTGGTGGAGGTGGAGACGTCGGGGGCGACCGTGACGAGGCGCTCACTGACGCCTTCGACGCGGGAAAGGTCGAGCAGCACCCGTCCGAACGCCGCCTGCGTCGAGGTGGCGCCGGGGGCGCGCTCCGACAGCGTGGCGGGCACCGGAACGAGGGCGGCGGGTTCGCGATCGCCCCGATCGAGGCGGCGACGTGCCTCAGCGAGAACGCGCCCCTCGGCGGTATCGGCGCCGTAACCGTTCCACTCGGTTGCCACGGTCAGCCCCATCGCCGCGCGAAGCCGGTCTACCTGCTCGCCGTCGAGGAGTGCCGAGTGGTTCTGGGGGCGCCCTGCCATCTCGAGGCCGTATCCCTTGATCGTGTACGCGAAGATCACCGTTGGTCGATCGGGTGTCTTGCGGGCGCGGCGAAGCGCGTCGAGCACATCGACCAGGTCGTGTCCGCCGAGGTCGCGAACGAGCGGTGCTATCCGGCCCGCGTAGCCGTCGAGCACCCCCTCCAGCGCGGCACGGTCGCGATCATCGACTACGTCTTCGAGAACGGTCGCACGCACGCGGTCCTCCGACGCGCCGAACAGCGACTGATACTGCTCGTTCGGCATCTCGTCGATCCGGCGTCGCAGCAGGTCGCCCCCCTCGCGGGCGTACGCTTCGCGCAGGCGCCGGCCGTACTTCAGCTCGATCACGTCCCAGCCGTTCGCACGGAACTGGGCTTCCAGCTCGACGGCCCGGATCCCGGGGATCACGCGGTCGAGCGACTGCCGGTTGAGGTCGACGATCCAGAGCACGTTCCCGAGCTTCCGCGTCAGCGGGTCGGCGAGCGCCTCCCAGATGTTGCCCTCGTCGAGCTCGGCGTCACCGAGCAGCGAGATGAAGCGTCCGCCCGTCGAGGCACCGAGCCGCGTCTGCGTGAACCGATCCGCGAGCGCGCCGAAAACCGGAGCCGCCGAGCCGAGGCCCACCGACCCGGTCGAGTAGTCGACCGGGTACGGATCCTTTGTCCGCGACGGATACGCCTGGAGCCCACCAAAGTCACGCAACCGCGTCAGGTACGACCTATCCAACCGCCCGAGCAGATACTCGATCGCCTGCAATACGGGCGACGCGTGCGGCTTCACCGAGACCCTGTCCTCGGCTCGCAGATCGGCCAGATAGAGCGCCGTCATCAGCGTCACCATCGACGCCGACGACGCTTGATGCCCACCCACCTTCAGCCCATCCCCCTTCGGCCGCTCCCGGTTCGCATGGTCCACGATCCGCACCGCGAGCCATAGCACCCGACGCTCGATCGCCGAGAGCGCAGCCAGATCGTTTTCGTTTCGGGGAGGGCCCGTCAGGTCGAGCGATGGCTGGCCGTACAGGGGCATGAGGCTGATACTACGGTTCTCGATTGGTCATAGGGCGTGCTGTATGATAGCTTTGTCTTGATCGACCTCCTGGATTCCGACCGCGACGGCTGCGCCCCGCCGATCGATGCCCAGCGGATCGAGGGTGCGGCGGTCGTCGGGCGGCGGCCGGTCGGGGTTGCCCGGAGATGACCGTTCCGGCACTCGACGCGGACGCGGTCAGGGCCCTCGCACCACCCACCCTCTTCTCGCTCGAGGGGAAGGTTGCGATCGTCACGGGGGCTGCGGGAGGGCTTGGCCGGTGGCTCGCCGCCGGACTCGGCGCGGCCGGTGCCTCCGTGCTTGCGACCGATCTCGACGCACAGGGGCTCGACGAACTGGACGCGGCGCTCACAGGCGCCGGCGTCCGCTGCGCCACGGTCGTCGTCGACCTGGGCGACGAGGACGCACCCGAGCGAATCGTCGCCTCGGCGGTCGAGCGACTCGGTGGTGTCCACGTCCTCGTGAACAACGCCGCCGTCAACAAGCGCATGCCGATTCTCGAAATGGATCGGGACTCGTGGGACTGGATCACCCGGATCGATCTGCGCCTTCCGTACTTCCTCTCGCAGGCGGCCGCCCGTCGGATGATCGATCAGGGCGGGGGCGGCGCGATCGTCTCCATCTCCTCGCTCAACGTACTCCTCGCGCTGGAGCAGATCTCCGTCTACGGCCCTGCCAAGGCGGGGCTCAGCCAGCTCACGAAGGTGATGGCGCTGGAATGGGCCGAGCACGGGATCCGGGCCAACGCGATCGCCCCTGGCTTCATGGACACGCCGCTCGCGGCGCCGATCTGGGACGACGACGACATGCGCCGCTGGATCTTCAACCGGGTGCCCGTGGAGCGGCCGGGGCTTCCGCGTGAGCTCGTCGGGGCGTGCCTGCTGCTTGCCTCGGCTGCCGGCTCGTTCCTCACCGGGCAGACGTTGCACGTCGACGGTGGCGCGAGCGCAGGCGGCCGCTGGTTCCATCCCGATCGGTAGACCTGTAGGATCGCATTCCAGGCTTACGATCAAGGAGGAACGGATGCGGATTGCCGTCGTCGGCGCCGGAGCGATGGGATCGATCTTCGGAGCCCGATTTGCCCGGGCAGGGCACGACACCGTGTTGGTGGATGTCGCGACTACGCTCGTCGAGAAGATCAACGCCGATGGCGTCACGGTCGTGCGCGGGGAGGAGGAGACGACGACCTCCGTGCCGGCGACGACCGACTCCGCATCGGTCGGAGTGGTCGACATCGTCGTCTTCTTCACGAAGTGCTACCACACGCACGCCGCGGCGGAGTCCGCGCGGACTCTCGTCGGGCCGGACACCGTCGTCGCCTCGCTCCAGAACGGCTGGGGGGACGGTGACGTCCTCGCCTCTGTCTTCCCGGCTGAGCAGGTCGTCGTCGGGGTCACCTACAACAGCGGCCTTGTCGAAGGCCCCGGCCGGGTCATTCACCCGGCCGAGCAGCCGACGTTCGTCGGCTCGTTCTCGGAAGTGGGCCCCGAGGGGCCTGAGCTGATCGCCTCGGCGCTCCGCGACGCAGGCCTTGTCACCGACGTCGTCACACCCGTCCGCCCGGAGATCTGGAAGAAACTGATCCTCAACGCCGCGACGCTGCCGGCATCGGCGCTCACGGGGATGAATGCGGGCGCACTCGGCGCGTGCGCCGACACAGCTGCGCTCGTTACCGACACCACCCGCGAGGCCGTAGCGGTCGCGCAGGCCCTCGGCTACGACATCGACTTCGACGAGCGGATCTCGACGATCCTCGCGCTGCTCGAGAAGGCCGGGCCCTCGAAGGCTTCCATGCTCCAGGACGTCGAGGCCGGTCGGCGAACCGAGATAGACGTGATCAACGGCGCGGTCGTCAAGGCCGCGGACGAGGCTGGCGTCGATGTCCCGATCAACCGCTCGCTCGTGCGGCTGATCAAGGGCTGGGAGTCGATGAGAGGGCTCCTGTGAGCACCCGGCTCACCTACCACGGTGCGGCAAGCTACGAGATCGTCGGCCCAACGCAGCGCATCCTGATCGACCCGTTCCTGACCGGCAACGACCTGGCGCCATGCGGACCGGATGACTTCGAGACTCCGGACGTGATCCTCGTCAGCCATGCCGCGGTCGACCACTACGGCGACACGCCCGCGATCGCGAAGCGCACCGGCGCGCCGGTCATCTGTGATGCGGCCGTACGGGCGAAGCTGATCGACGACGGCGTCGACCCCGATCAGATCACGCCGACGACGTGGGGGATCGTCGTCGAGGTGGCGGGGGTCGTCGTCCGCCCGGTCGAGTGCCACCACTGGTCGATGGCGACGCTCTCGGACGGTCGCACCGTGATCGGCAACCCGATCGCGTTCATCTTCGAGACCGAGCCTGGCGTCCGGATCTACCACTATGGCGACACGTGCATTTTCGACATGCGCCTGATCGGGGAGCTCTACAAGCCCACCGTGGGCCTGCTCGGCTGCACCCTCCCGCGCGAGCTCTCGCACCTGATCCCCGGGCCCGGGACATTCCTCACGGGCGAGATGGATCCGGATGAGGCGGCCCGTACTGCCGAGATGCTCGGCCTCGAGCTCGCGGTCGCGTGCCACTACCTCGCGCCCAACGAGGATGTCGATCGGTTTGTAGAGCTCGTGCCACAGTACGACACGACCGGTCGTCGTCGCGTCGTCGCGCCGCTCGTGGGCGAGACGCTCGTCGTCGACGGAGACCGCCACTGGATCGAAGGGAAGGACGGCTCTTGAGCCAGGTCGAGAACCTCTACGAAGCTGCCGGGTTCGAGCCCGTTCCGGGTGTGCGCATGAAACCGTTGTTCGGCGACGGCGCCATGCTCAACCTGGTCGACATCGGCGACGGCGCGGGACTCGGAGCGCACGGTCACCCCCACGAGCAGCTCGGCCTCGTGATCGACGGTGAGCTTGCCCTCACGATCGACGGTGTCGAGCATCGCCTTGGCCCCGGCGATGCGTTCCGGATTCCCGGCGGCGTCGAGCACGAAGCGTGGGCCGTGGGAGGGCCGTGTCGGGTGCTCGACGTGTTCCAGCCGGTGCGCGAGGACTACCGGGAGTGGGCGAGGGCATGAGGGTGAATTCGGTACGCCACACACTTGAGGGTGGCGGTATCTCGATCGGGACGATGGTGTCGGAGTTTGCCACGACCGGCACGGCGCGGCTGGCCGCGAGCGCGGGCGCGGAATTCGTGCTCTTCGACATGGAGCACAGCGGTTACTCGATGGGGCACATGCGCTCGACGCTTGCCGCAGCTCGCGCTGCCGACGTGGTGCCGATGCTACGTGTGCCCGACGGCGACTACGACTTCGTCGCGCGCGCACTCGACATCGGCGCCCTCGGCGTCATGGTTCCCACGGTTTCGAGCGTCGAAGAGGCACAGCGGATTGCGGACTCCTCCCGGTACCCGCCGGTCGGCCGGCGCGGGTTCGGGCTTTGGTCCGACGACTGGCACCCCGACGGTGTCGAGGCCACGATCGGGCACGTGAACAACCAGGTGATGACGCTTGTCCAGATCGAGACCGCCGGTGGTCTCGAGGCCGTCGACGGTATCGCCGCGATCGATGGGGTCGACGTGCTCTGGATCGGGCATTTCGATCTCAGCATCTCACTGGGTGTCCCGGGTGCGTTTTCTAGTCAGACCTTTGTCGGCGCTGTCGAGCGCATCCTCGAGGCGGGGGCTCGCTTCGGTAAGCCGGTCGGGATGGTGTGTGGGTCGGCCGAGGAGGGCAAGGCGCTTCTCGCGCGGGGATTCCGGATGCTTGCCTACTCGATCGACTTCATGCTCTACGAGCAAGCGCTGAGCGCCGGCATTGCCGGTCTCCGCGATGGCGCCTGACGGCTTTCTGGTCGGCATCTCTGCGGATGCCGGAGGTGCAGACGGGCGTCCGCTCTTCGACTTCGATCTCCTCGACGAGGCTGCGGTGCCGTGGGAATGGATGCCCGGGGAGGGCGAGCTCGAGCCCGCAGACGTTGCCCCGTACGACGCGCTCATCCTCTTCGGTCGCCGTGTCACCGAGGCGACGCTCGCGGGTGTCGAAAGGCTGCGGCTCGTTGCTCGCCTCGGGGTCGGTGTCGACAGTGTCGATGTCGACGCGTGTACCCGGGCTGGAGTGCTCGTCACGATCACCCCTGACGGGGTGCGCCGCCCGATGGCCGCGGGGGCGATGGCGTTCGTTCTCGCGCTGGCCCACCGCCTTCCGGAGATGGACTGGCATGTACGCCGGGGCGGCTGGGAACGGTTTCGTCACGTCGGTCTCGGGCTCGAAGGTCGCATGCTCGGCATCGTCGGCCTCGGAAATGTCGGTCGCGAGCTGGCGACGCTGGCTGCGCCGTTCGGGCTGCGGGTCATCGCCGCCGACCCGTTCGTCGGCGACACTCGGTTGGACGTCAAGCTGTGCACGCTCGACGAGCTCCTCGGGGCGTCCGACTTCGTCGCTGTCACATGTCCACTGACCGACGACACGCGGAGACTGATCGGGGCGGCGCAGCTGGCCCGGATGAAGCCGACCGCGTACCTCGTGAATGTCGCCCGCGGCCCGATCGTCGACGAGACGGCGCTCGTCGCAGCGCTTCGCGAGGGCGTGATTGCCGGAGCCGCGCTTGACGTGTTCGACCCCGAGCCTCTGTGCGCCGACAGCGCCCTGCTCTCGCTCGAGAACGTCATCCTCGCGCCCCACGCTGTCGGCCTGACCGACGAGTTCTGTCGTCTCAGTGGGCGCAGCGTCTCGCGTGCTGCGATTGCCTTGAGGGACGGCCAGTTGCCCGAATGGGCGATCAACCCCGAGGCATCCTCCGCCGGGGCTCTCGGGTTCTGACTCCACGCGTCTCGCGCATCTCTAGGAGAGCTCGCGTACCGGATCGCGCGGGCTCACTGTCACCCCGAGGCCTGGCTCCCCGTTGAGTCGCACCGCACCGTCGACTGCGAGCGGCTCCCCGTCGAACAGCCAGTGCGGCAGCTCGTTACCGACCTCGATCGCGCGTGGGGGAAAATACTCGGCCAGAGAACAGGCCGATTGGCTCGTGACGACGTGGTAGTTGTGTACCTGCCCGGCGTGGGGGACGACAGACAGGCCGTACGCCTCCGCCAGAGCGCAGATCTTCACCGCCTGCGTGATCCCGCCGACGCGGTTCGTGTCGAACTGGAGGATCCGCGCGGCCCCATGCCGCACGATGTCGGCGAAGCCCTGCAACGTGAACTCATGCTCGCCGTGCGCGATCGGGATCGGGCTCCATCGCGTGAGCGCCGCGTATCCCTCGAGATCATCCGGGATCAACGGCTCCTCCAGCCAGCGGAGGTCGAAGGGCTCGAGGCGTCGTACCATCGCTCGCGCGTAGTCGAGATCCCAGCCCATGTACGCGTCCGCCATCAGGTCGCTGTCGTCCCCGACCACCTCGCGCACGGTGCGAATCAGGTCGATGTTTGCACGCATTCCCTTGCGCCCGTCGCGCGGCCCCCAGAGGAACCTCTGCTTGAACGCGGTGAAGCCCTCGTCGACGTAGCGCCGCGCCTCCGCGGCCAGATCGTCGAGGTTGTCCGAGCCGTAGAGGCGGCTTGCGTACACCGGAATCGTCTCGGCGCGTCTGCCCCCGATCAGGTCGTGTACCGGGACTCCGAGCGTCTTGCCGAGAGCGTCCCAGAGAGCGATGTCGACGGCGCTGATCGCCACCATCCCGAGACCCTTGCGCCCGAACGCCATCGTTCCCCGGTAGAGCAGCTGCCATGTCTCCTGGATATCTGCCAGGGCGCGGCCGCGGAGGAGCGGTGCGAGGCGCGTCTCGACGATTGGCGCGATCAGGTCTGCGGCGAGCCCTGCGTTGCCCACCCCGATCACTCCGTTCGACGTCTCCACTTCGACGACAAACCAGCGTGGAAAGGCGAAACCGCGCTCGTCGCGACCCTGGTCCCAGCTCCGAAGCGGGTTCGAGTACCGCACACCGCCACCCTCGGTCGGGGCCTCGAACAGTCGACAGCGAACGTCGCGGATGGTTCCCGTTTCATTCCTCATTGCGTTCCTCGCTTTCCGGTTGAGTGGGCGTTCCGGAGCTCACGGGCCAGGGCGTCGTCCCGCGCTGCTCGGTCGATTTCGGGGCTGCCACCGGTGACGGCGACCTTGGCCAGGTCGGGGAGCGCCGACACCGCGGAGAGCTCGGGCACGATGTTCCGCCCCGCTCGATTCCACGTGTCGATCCCACCGAGCGTGATCGCCCGCATGGGCCCGACGTGCCGCCAGCGCCGGGCGAGACCCTCGCGCATCACTGTGTCGACATCCTCGGCGCTCGCGACGCCGTTCTCGACGAGCCAGACGCACTCGCGGACGAGTGCGAACTGGAGGCGGTTCCAGATGAAGCCGGGGACATCCTTGCGCACGACGATCGGCAGCTTGCCGAGCGCCAGGAGCGTCGCGTGGAGGCGTGAGGCGAGGGCGGGATCGGTGTCTCTACCGGAGATGAGCTCCACTGTGGGCATGAGGAGCGGAGGGTTGAGATAGTGCGTGCCGAGGACACGCTCGGGGACTCCCACCGCCTCGCCCAGAGTGCTGATCGGGATCGAGGAAGTGTTGGAGGCGAGGATTGCATCGGGCGACGCAGAGGCGACAGCTCGCAGGAGCCGCGTCTTCAGTTCCATGTCTTCGGGGAGAGACTCCACTGCGAGGTCGCAGACGAGCACGTCGTCGTCGAGCGTGCCCCCAAACACGATGCTCTGGCGCGCGGCGTCGACGGCGTCGGTTCCAGCGATTCCGTACGTCTCGACGAGTTTGAAAGCATCCGTGACGCGCCGCTCGAGCTGTCCGACGTCGCGGGCCACAAGCGTGACGTCGTGGCCACCCAGCGCGTACTCGCAGCCGATCTGCGCTCCCATCAGGCCGGCACCGACAATCAGGACGCGGATCTCAATCCTCCTCTCGAAGCGCGCGACGACGACACATCCGTAGTATCGTCGACACCATGGATGACCGCGTCGCCGTCATCACGGGAGCCGGTTCCGGGATCGGGGAGTCGGCCGCGCGGCTGCTCGCAGAGAAAGGGCTCGACGTGGCGCTCGTCGGCAGGAGACGCGAGCGGCTCGACGCCGTCGTCGACGCGATCACGGGTAGCGGTGGGCGTGCGTTCGCCGTGCCGGCCGACCTGGGTCAGGCGCGGGCGCCGTCGGAGGTCGTCGATGCCGTGCTCGAGGCGCGCGGCAGGCTCGACGTAATCGTGAACAACGCCGCCACCTACCGCTTGAAGCCGATCGCGGAGTTCACACTCGATGATTTCGACGATGTCATGGCGACCAACCTGCGTGCTCCCTACTTCCTCGTCCAGGCGGCCCTCCCTGCGCTTCGCGCCTCCCCTGCGCCTGTCGTCGTCAACGTCTCGTCGGCAGCCGCGGTGATGTACCGGCCGCAGCAGACGGTCTACGGGCTCGCCAAGGCGGCGCTCGAGCACATGACGATGAACATGGCCGCCGAGCTCGCGCCCGATCGCATCAGAGTGGCGTGCGTCCGTCCAGGACCGGTGCTGACGGAGTTCCACCTCGCGGCAGAAGATCCCGAGGAACGCGTGCGCGTGCTCGGCGCGCTGGTTCCGCTCGGACGGATCGGGCAACCCGAGGACATCGCTCGGTGGATCTGGCATCTCGTCGACGTCGAGGCAGACTGGGTGACGGGCATCGTGATCTCGGTGGACGGCGGCCGCGTGCTCGGCCCGCCCGGGGTCTGAAGTGAAGGTCACTGCGCTCGATACCGTGGTCGTCAACGCACACCTGCGTAATTGGGTGTTCGTGAAGGTCACAACGGACGAGGGTGTGACCGGGTGGGGCGAGGCGTCGCTCGAGTGGAAGACGCAGGGCGTCGTCGGCGCGATCCGGGATCTCGCCGACATCGTCGTCGGTGAGGACCCCTTCCGTATCGAGCACCTCTGGCAAGCGATGTTCCGGCAGCAGTTCTGGAAGGGCGGCGTCGTCACGATGTCCGCGATCAGCGGCATCGACCAGGCGCTCCACGATGTCAAGGCGAAGGCGCTCGGTGTGCCGCTCTACGAGCTGATCGGCGGGCGCGTTCGCGACCGCGTGCGCCTCTATGATCATCTCGGCGGAGGCGATTCGACCGCCGTCTACGACGACGCCAGCGAAGCGTCGTTCGCAGCGCGCGCGCGCGAGAGAGCGTCGCCGACGGGTTCACCGCGCTCAAGATCCTCGCCGTCCCGGTGAGCCGCGCGCTCGAAGGGGCAGCCGCGGTGCGACGGGCCGAGGCGCTTATGGGCGCCGTGCGCGACGCCGTCGGCCCTGACGTCGACGTCATGGTCGACCTCCACGGACGGACGACCCCCGCTGCCGCGATCCGGTACGGGCACGCCCTGGCAACGTACGATCCATGGTTCTTCGAGGAGCCGGTCCAGCCGGGCAACGTCGACGCACTCGTCGAGGTGGCACGTGCCCTGCCCTTCCCGATCGCCACGGGCGAGCGGCTCGTCACACGTTGGGAGTTCCGCGAGGTGTTCGAGAGGCGCGCCTGCGCGGTGGCTCAACCGGACATCTGCCACTGTGGTGGTGTCTCGGAGGTGACGCGCATCGCGGCAGCGGCCGAGACTGCGTTCGTGTCGATGGCCCCGCACAACCCGCTCGGGCCGATCGCCACGGCGGTCAACGTGCACGTTGCGCTTGCCATGCCGAACTTCCTGATCCAGGAGGTGATGCGCTCCGACGTTCCGTGGCGTGACGAGGTCGTCGACGCCCCGCTGCAGATCGTCGACGGGCATGTGCTGCCGCCGACGAGGCCCGGGATCGGTGTCGAGGTCGACGAGGTGGCCGCGGCGCTGCATCCGTACGAACCGGAGATCCCGGCACGCGTGTTCCACGACGACGGCGCGGTTGGGGACTGGTAGCGAGTGCCGCTCGACCCACAGGCACAAGCCTGGCTGGAAGCAGCCGCTGCCGGGAGCTTCCGTCCCTATCGCCGTGCTCTCGCGGCCCGCTCGGGTAGCACGGTCGTGGCGGCTGAGTACCGACTCGCTCCCGAGGATCCGCACCCGGCTGCGGTCGATGACGCCTGGGCCGCAAGGGCCTGGGCGGCGTCGGAGTTCGGCCAGATCGCCGTGGGAGGCGGCAATGCAGGTGGGCATCTGGCCGCCCTCCTAGCGCTACGTGCTCGCGATCGAGGGCTGCCGCTGCGGTTGCAGGTGCTCGACGTTCCCGTCAAGGATTGCTCCTTCGCGACCCCCTCGTACGCGGCGAACGGATCGGGATACGGTCTCGAGCGCGCGACGATGGAATGGTTCTGGAACCTCTATCTTCCAGACCTGGCAGGAGCCGCCGACCCGCAGTTTTCACCCATGCGCGCGCCGGATCTGGCGGGCGTTGCGTCTGTCCCTCGTCCTGACGGCCGAGTACGACCCGTTGCGCAACGAGGGAGAGGCCTACGCAGTGCGTCTCGGACAGGTAGGAGTTTCCGTCGAGCACATACGCTACGACGGCATGGTGCACGGCTTTCTGCGGATGCCCGCAGTCCTGAACCGCTCGCAAGCCGCGATCGATCAGATCGCAGCCCGGGTGCGTCAGGACCTCGTCGCATAGTCGATCGGTTGTCGCCGCCCGGTGTTCTCAGGCTCCGGAACGTCGGACGATCCACTTCGGAAAGCGGTCGATCCGGAACGGCTCGAACAGCGCTGGTCTCGTGCCGGTGGTGATCATCTCCGCCATCGCCTCGCCAGCGGTCTGCGAGAGCGTCATCCCGAGCATCGAGTACCCCGTCGCCACGTACGCGTTGCGGTAGGGCTGTGCCCAGTCGAGGATCGGAAGCCCGTCCGCAGTCATCGGGCGGAGCCCCGCCCAGGGCTCCTCGTAGTTGGGCTGCTCGAGGTCGATGTAGCCGCGCGCCAGGTTGAACAGGTTCGTGATGCGCCGTTGATCGATCGAGAGGTCGTAGCCGGAGAACTCCATCGTCCCGCCGATACGAACGCGGTCGCCGAGCGGCGTCACTCCGGCGTGGATATCGGCAAAGAGAATGCCGTGCTTCGGCATCATCTTCGGCTTCAGCAGGAACGAGTACCCCTTGCCTGGCTCCATCGGGATCGAGATGCCGAGCTTCCGCGCGAGTGGCGTCGTCCACGATCCCGCGGCGAGCACGAAATGGTCGGCGGCGATGTCGCCGCGACTCGTCTGCACCGCGCGGACGGAACCCTCGGTCCTATCGAACCCGGCGACCTCGGTGCCCTCGAGGATCTCGACACCCATCTCGCGGAGCTTCGTCCCGAGCCCCGTAACCAGCGTGTCCGCTTTCACGTTCCACTGGGCCGTGAGATGGAAGCCGGATCTGACCTTGCTGTTGAGGGACGGCTCCAGATCGTGAATCTCGCTCTCGCCGAGGACGTCGTCCGGGAGCTCGTAGCCGTACTGACGCATCCCTTCCAGGCTTCGCAGGACCTTGCGTGCATCCTCGGGCTTGCCCGTGGCACAGACCATCCCGAGCTTCCAGAGGTCGAAGGTGATGCCGTCGGCGACCATCTCGTCGACCAGTTCGAAGCACCGCTTGCCGAGCCCGGCAAGTGCTGCGACGCCGCAGTCGTAGTCGCCCTGGTTGCAGTACGTCTGGAAGCGCGCCAGCCATGGCGCCACGCGGGGAAGGTAGCTGGGGCGGAAATAGAGCGCAGAATCGCTGCGGACGAGGGCGCGCAGCCCGTGGAGCGTGAGCCCGGGCTCGGGCAGAGGGCCGGCCTGGGCCGGAGCGATCCAGCCGCCGTTCCCCCATGACGACGCAGACCGCGAACCGACATGCGCCGAGTCGAGAACCGTCACCTCGATATCGCGCTTCCGCAGGTAGTACGCACAGCAGAGCCCGGAGATCCCTCCTCCGACAACGACGACTCTCATGATGGGATCCCTGCCGTGACCTCGATTTCGATCAGCATTCCGGGGATCGTGAAACTGGTCACGATCGTCGTCCGCACGGGTCGTGGGGCAGGGAAGGTGGAGGCCCAGAGCGCGTTCCAAGCGTCGAAGTCGCCGGCGTCGAGGAGGTAACACTGCACGCGCAGAACATGCTCGGGGCCGGATCCCGCCTCGGCCAGGGATGCCAGGATCTGATCGATGACGCTTTGTGCCTGTTCGGTGAAGTCCGTCGACACGATCTCCATCGATGTGGTATCGATCGGTGCCCGGCCGGAGAGGAAGAGCAGATCTCCCCAGCGGACGGCACTCGAGATGAGGGGGTCGGTTCCCCCGACCGGCAATTCGCCAACGACAACGCGCTTGGTCATTGCAGCCTTCCTTGATGTGAAAGAATCGATCATACGGCATGCACACTGACCGACTGCAACCATTTCGGATCGGCGTTACCCGCGACCTGTGGCGGCAGGGCGATGTCCTCGCCTTTGCTCCCCACGATCTGTCTGCCCTGGCGGTCGACGGCCTCGAGTGGAGGTTTCTGGCTGAGAACGCCCGGCCGCTGACACCGGATGTGCTCTCGGGGATCGACGGCCTCTACCACTTCTCCTCTCCCGTCACGGCAGCGAGCGTCGAGGGGCTCGACCGACTCGCCCTGATCGCGCGGCACGGCGTCGGCCTCGACTTCATCGACCTCGAGGCGTGCACGGCGCGGGGGATCGCGGTGACGATCACACCCGGGGGTGTCACGCATCCGATGGCGTCGGCAGCCGTGACCCTCGTGCTCGCGCTGGCCCACCGCCTACGGGAGCGCGACCAGGCGCTGCACGACGGCAACTGGGGCGAACGCCGCTTTGCTCCCACAGGCAGGGGTCTTGTCGGTCGCACCCTCGGCGTGATCGGCTACGGCCGGATCGGCCGTGAGGTCGAGCGGCTCCTTGCGCCGTGGGGCATGCGTGTCGTCGTCACGTCACGCACCTCGCGCGCGGAGCCGGAGGTCGAGCAGGTTCCGCTCGACGAGTTACTGGCCCAGGCCGATGTCGTCGTCGTCACGTGTCCGCTGAACGCGGAGACACGGGGGATGCTGGATGCGCGACGCCTCGGCCTAATGAAGCCGTCGGCGACGCTCGTGAACGTCGCCCGTGGCGCGATCGTCGACCAGCGAGCGCTCGTCGAGGCGCTCCGTGGAGGACGGCTCGCCGGGGCCGGAGTCGACGTCCTCGATCCCGAGCCGCTGCCGGCGGACGATCCTCTCCTCTCCCTGCCGAACGTCGTTGGCGCCCCGCATTCGCTCGGGTACACGGACGAACTCCTGGAGGGCTGCATCGGGGGTGCGTGCGACGCGCTGCTCGCCGTCGCAGCCGGCGTGGTTCCACCCGACCTCGCGAACCCGGGTGTGCTCGAGATCCCTGCGTTCACCGAGAAGCTCGCCCGCTTTGCTGCCGAGCCGGGAGGAACGTCGGCATGACCGCTCAGCCCGACATTCGCGAGTTCGAAGTCACCGCCCGGAACACGGACGTCTTCGGGCGCGTCTTGTGCGCCGCGCGCGACCATCACTTCGTCGTCGATGGCCCAGTCCAGAACGGCTGCCCCGGCGAGGCTGTCACCCCAGCCGAGATCTTCCTGTCAGGAGTCGCGGCTTGCGGTGTCGAATTGCTGCAGGTGCTGGCGCAGCGGACGGGCGTTCGACTCGAGTCGGTCGGCGTCGCTGTACGGGCGACGATGGATCGAAACAAGCCGGTGCACCCGCGGTACTCGATCTTCCACACCGTCGGCGTCCACTTCACCCTGGAAGGGGTCACTGCGAGCGAGGCCGAGGCGCTCGTCGAGTCCTTTGCCGGGACCTGACCGCTCTATGGCACGGTCGCAGTTGCGACCCCTGACGTTCGCATCACGTTCGACCTGCTCTGACAACCCCGTCCGTTCGCCGCCTGACAAGGAGGATCACCATGACGACATCAACCGGCAGCCTGCAGGTGCTCCACGGGAGTCATAGCCCGATTCCCGAGATGCGCATGCTTCGTGCAGGCCCTGTCTTTCTACTCCTCGACGGCGTTGATCTCCGCTACCTCAGGATCGGTGGTACCGAGCTCATCCGACGCGTCTATGCCGCCGTGCGGGACGAGGACTGGGACACGGTTCCGGGTGTCGTGTCGGGGATGACGCTCGAGGAGGGGGACGGAAGCTTCCGACTCGAGTTCGACATGCGGCACGCTCGCCGCGATGTCGACTTCAGCTGGCACGGTGTCATTACCGGTGACGAGGATGGTCGCGTCGAGATTCTCCTCGACGGACGAGCGGAGGCAGACCTCGCCTACAACCGGATCGGGCTCTGCGTCCACCACCCGTGGCGCGAGACCGCCGGAGCGTCGTTCACGGCAAGGACTCCGGCTGGAGAGCTGGTGGGAGCCTTCCCCGATCTGATCGGCCCGCAGGCGATCGTCGACGGGGCGTACAACGCGCTGTTTGCAGCGTACGACCGGCTCGAGGTCGATCTCGAATCGGGTGGCTCGCTGCTCCTCGAGTTCGAGGAAGATCTCTGGGAGACGGAGGATCACCGCAACTGGACGGACGCGAACTTCAAGACCTACTCCACTCCGATCGCGCTCGGGTTTCCGCATCGGCTCGCGGCGGGTGAAGCGCTGCGACAACGGCTCGTGATCACGCCGATCGACGTTCCCGCGACGGACGACGCCGCGAGGCCGATTTGGTTGACGCTAGGCGAACCCACCGGGACACGTGTCCCTGTCATCGGGCTCGGCTTCGACCGTGACGGACACCGTCCGGATGACCACGAGGCGCAGGTGCTGGCAGACCTCTCGCCGCGGCATCTCCGCATCGAGGTCCGTCTCGACGCGCCAGACTGGCGAGAGTCCCTCTCCGGCGCGCAGGCGACGGCCGGGCGAATGGGCTCTGCGCTCGAGCTCGCGCTCATGTTCCGCGAAGAGCACGTCGACGAGCTCACCGCACTGGCAGAGGCCCTCGCGGGTGGGCCGGCAGTCGATCGCGTACTCGTCACGCTCGCGGGTGGGCGCACCGCTACGCCCGAGGAAACGACGCCTGCTGGTCTCGTCGACGTCGCCCGCGTAGCGCTCGCCGGCGTGCTGCCGGGTGCGTCGTTCATCGGGGGGACGGAGATCTACTTCACGGAGATCAACCGCACCCGGCCGGACCATGCGAGCTGGGACGGCGTGTGCTACTCACTGACCCCGCAGGTCCACGCGTTCACCGACGTCGATGTGGTCGAGAACCTCGATGCGCAGGCGGAGACGGTGCGCAGCGCCCGGGCCGTCGCGTCCGACAAGCCCATCACGGTCTCACCTATCACCATGCGCCGTCGCTACAACTTCCACGCCGCGGGAGATCCGCCCCCGACGCCGGCGGGTGCGCTGCCTGACTCGGTGGACGTGCGCCAGTCGTCGCTCTTCGGAGCCGCCTGGACGGCGGGCAGCCTCAAGTACATCAGCGAGGCGGGTGCAGCAACGGTCACGTACTACGAATCGACCGGTTGGCGCGGCGTGATCGAACGTGCCTCGGGTTCGCCGTTGCCCGAGCTGTTCGCCTCGCGGGCCGGGGCGGTCTTCCCGCTCTACCATCCACTCGCCGACGTCATCGGCTGGAGTGGGGCAGAGGTCCTCGCGTGCGAGTCGAGCAGCGTTCTTTCGGCGATCGGGTTCGCAGTGCGCACCGAGGACGGAGCGATACGCGTGCTCATCGCGAATCTGACACCTGGCGATCAGGACGTCGTCCTGTCGCCGCTCGCGGGCGAGGTGCAGCTGAGGCGCCTGAGCGAATCGACGGCGACCGAGGCGGGGGTCGATCCCCGCGGGTTCCGCGGCCGGTTTGAGCGCGCCGCGCCCGTGGACGGGCGGCTCGCCGTCACGCTCTGGCCGTACGAGCTGGTCAGGATCGACCCGGCCTGAGTCGTCGACCAGCGACGGGGTCGGGCGCTACGCAGGCCCCGTCGTCAGTATCGCCTTCGGTGCCAGTCCGTGACGGACTGGAATGCTGCTCCGGCCCGGTGCACGAGCCCGTCGTGCCACGCGCGCGCTGCGAGCATGGCGCCTACAGGTGCTTCCCCCGCACTGAAGCCACACGGGATCGAGAGGGACGGGATGAGTGCGAGGCTCAGCAGGTGGGTGTACGGCACCAGGGCGGCGGTCGTCTCGACCGTGTCGGCATCCTCTGCCGCCGGCGCGTCGACCGGGATCGTCGGGAGCAGGAGCAGGTGGACATTGGCGAAGGCGACGTGCACCGTCTCCGCCCATCGACGCAGCTCGGCGTGGAGGTGAGCGAGGTCGGATGCGCTCGACGTGGCTGCGAGAGACAGACGACGCCGAGTTCCCTTCTCGAACAGCTCCGGCCGGCTGCTGAGATCGTCGCCGTAGACGGCGAGAGCCTCAGCCTTGATCACCCGCCCGCAGACGTCGATGGCCTCTGTCGTGCCGGGGAGCTCGACGTGCGTCAGCGTGGCGCCAAGCTCGCGGAAGACGTCGGCCGCCTCTCGGACGCACGCGGCGACGGCTGGATCCGACGCGTCCAACAGCAAATCGACGATACCGATGCGGAGGCCGTCGACAGAGACGGGGGCGGCGAGGTCGACGTGCCCGTCGACCGAGCTCGGATCGTCAGGATCGAATCCGACGATTGCCCCGAGCACGGCGTAGACGTCCTCTACCGACCTCGCGAGCGGGCCTACGGTATCGAGCGAGCGGCTGACGGGCTGAACGCCGCCATTCGAGACGGCTCCGAACGTCGGCCGGAGCCCCGAGACGCCGCAGAGCGAGGCGGGCAGCCGCACGGAGCCGCCGGTGTCGGTGCCGATCGCAGCGACGCACAGGTCGGCTGCCACTGCTGCGCCCGAGCCGCCGCTCGAGCCACCCGGGATCCGCCCAGGCGCAGCGGGGTTGAGCACGTGCCCGAAGGTCTCGTTGCGCGATGTGCCGCCGAAGGCGAGCTCGTGCATGTTCGCCTTGCCGAGAATCACGGCACCGGCCGCCCGGAGGCGCCGGACGACCTCGGCGTCAGCCGTCGCCATGCGTCCGGCGAACAGCCGGGAGCCAACCGTGGTCGGAACGCCGGCAACGTCCACGTTGTCCTTGATCACGATCGGCATCCCGTCGAGCGACAGTGGTCGTCCGGCGACCCGCGCTCTGTCGACACGGCGCGCTTCGGTGAGCGCGAACTCCGGCGTGATCGTGATCATGGCATTCAGTCGAGGCTGCTCTGACTCGATCCGCTCGAGGAACAACTGTGTCGCTTCGACGGCGGACAGTGTGCAACGGAGCTCCGGATCGTCGACGAGCTCGCTGGTCGTCATGCGGCGGCGACTGCGTCCAGCGCGAGAAGCAGCGCCTGCGCAGTCTCGGCGGTACTCCGCGAGCCGCCGATATCCGGCGTCAGACCGTCGCCGCTCGCGATGACCATTCCCACAGCATCGTCTATCCAGCCGGCCGCGCGAGTCGCTGCGGGGTCGTCGTTGCGACTGCCGAGCCACCCGAGCATCATCGCGACCGAGAGCACCGTGGCATGAGGGTTTGCGATCCCTCGTCCCGCGATGTCCGGCGCCGAGCCGTGGGCCGACTGGAAGAGCCCTTGGTCGGCGCCGATATCGGCGGACGGCGAGAGCCCGAGCCCGCCGATCGTCGCTGCACCGAGGTCGGAGAGGATGTCGGCAAACATGTTCTCGGCTACGAGCACGTCGAACGAACGGGGTCGTTGCACGAGGTAGAGCGCGGCGGCGTCGACGTACACGCTCTCGAGTGCGACCCCCGGGAACTCCGAACTCACCCGCTCGACGACCGAGCGCCAGAACGCATACGACCCGAGGACGTTCGCCTTGTCGACCGACGTCACCCTGTGCTGCCCGGCGCGGTTCCCGGCGAGCGCGAAGGCATGTCGTGCGATCCGCTCGGTGCCCGAACGCGTGATGATGCTCGTATCGGCGGCAACCTCGCCCTCCACGCGGCTGCCGCCGGGGCGGGCCGCGTACAGCCCTTCGGTGTTCTCGCGGACGATCACGTAGTCGATCGGCCCCGGCTCACGGAGCGGGGAGGGCGCTCCGGGGTAGAGCTTCACGGGGCGCACGCCGGCGAAGAGGTCGAGCTCGAACCGGAGGCGGAAGATGACGTCGCTCCCCGCCTCGCGCCCGTCGGGATGGCGGGCGTCTGGGAGTCCCATCGAGCCGAGCAGCATTGCGTCGGCGGTGCGGCACAGCTCGAAGTCCGGATCGGCGAGAGCCGACCCGGTGCGCCTCCACCTTCCGGCGCCGGCATCGACCGTCTCCAGCTGAAAGCCGAGCCCTCCGGCCGAGTGGTGCTCGACATGCTGCAGCACCTCGCGCGCGACAGCGACGACCTCCGGCCCGATCCCATCACCCGGAAGGAGCACGACGTTGTACGCCATAGCGAGCCGCTAGCCCTTCACGGCGCCGAGGGTCAGGCCGCGGACGAGGTGGCGCTGCAGGAACAACCCGAGCACGAGCGCGGGCCCGAGCGAGAGGACGCCGAGCGCCGCCACAGGCCCGTAGCCCGATCCCTGCGTCGATGCGGCAAGGCCGCCGATCACGACGGGGAGCGTGACGACATCGTCTCGCGTGAGCACCAGCGCGAACAGGAACTCCGTCCAGGAGAAGATGAACGCGAACGCGGCGGCCGAGATCACCCCTGGCCGCGCGAGCGGCCAGGCGATCTTCGCGAGCGCCTGGACCCGCGAGCAGCCGTCGACGAGGGCGGCCTCCTCGAGCTCGACCGGCATCTGGTCGAAGTACGCGTACATCATCCAGACAGTGAACGGCAGCGCGAACACCGTATAGACGAGGATCAGGCCTACCGGGGTGGCGATCAGCGCGAAACCGAACCACTCCTCCGAGTAGCGGCTGAAGAGCAGGAAGATCGGGATCACGACGGCGATCGCCGGCAGGATCCGCTGGGAGAGGAACCAGAACGAGAGGTGCTTGCCGCCGGTGCGGAACCGCGCAATCGAGTAGGCGGCAGCAGTGCCGATGAGCACCGCGAAGACCGTCGCCGCGACGCTCACCACGAGGCTGGTCTGAATACCCTGCCAGCCGCGCAGCTGCCCCAGCGCGTTGCGGAAGTGATCCAGGGTCGGATGCCTCGGGATCCACGTGGGTGGGTCGGTGAGCACCTCCTGCGGCGTCTTGACCGAGGCGGCGACAACCCAGTACAGGGGAAGGAGCAGGAAGACGGTGTAGGGCGCGATCGCGGCAACCCGAAGCACGTCGAACGCGAGACTGCGCTCTGAGACGCCCGTCACCACGTCAGAGCGTTGCGCCGACGAAGGCGCGGTACTGCTCCACGTACTGGGCGATGCCTTCGCGGATCGACGCGTACCCCGGCTCCCACCCGAGCTGTGCCCGCGCGTTCTCGATGGAGAGCTCGCCTCGCAGCGCGACGACGGGCTTCTCAGCCTCCGAGAGCTCCGCTCCGATCTCGATGTCGGCGCCCGACACGAGCTCGCGCACGATCTGCCCGACCTCCGTTGTCGTCACGAGCGGCTCACCGTTGGAGCCGTAGAAGATCCGGTCGGCGTCGTCGGGGGCGTCGAGCATTGCGAGCACGAGCGCGGCGATGTCGCGGACGTGGGTGTACGGCCGTGGGTGCTTGCCGCCGAACTCGAAGTGCGCCGGCTCGCCGCGCACGGTGTTCTCGACCATCGCCTTGATCGGTCCGACGTATTGGTTCATGCCGAGCCCGTACACCGCAGAGGGACGGATGGTGCGGAAGTCGAATCCGAGGGCCTGGTTGTAGGCGAACAGCATCGTCTCGGCGGCGGCCTTCGTGGAGCCGTAGAAGTCCGTGCCCGGTCCTGCGTCCGAGAGCAGGATCGGATGGTTCCCGTCGATCGGCTGGTAGAGAACGCGTGGCAGCACGCCGATCGATGAGAAATTGATGAGGCGCGGCACTCCGAAGGCGATCATTGCCTCGACGAGATTGAGCACGCCGCCGACGTTGACCTGGAAGGCAGTCGAGCGGTTCGTCGCCAGATAAGCGGGGTCGAGGATCATCCCGGCGTGGACGACTTCGTCGGGTCGATGAACACGGAAGATGGCGAGCACGCGTGCCTGGTCGGCGATCGACGCGATCTCGAGCGGAACCGACTCGGCGTCGTCTCCCACCACGAAGCGAGATTCCGGGGCGAATCCACGGACGTCGAGCACGACGACATTCCGCCCCGTGTCGAGGAGTGCTCGCACGAGATGGCCGCCGATGAACCCGGCTCCCCCCGTCACGAGCGTCGTCCTTGCCGCGACCGGCTTGCGCTCGCCGCTTGCCGCGCCAATGTCAATGTCTGGCCGCGCCATTCCCTGGTCGTACCGTCGCTCGCCCATCGGAGGCTCCTTCTTGGTTGCGGTTGTTACCCGCGGACCGCGCCGAGTGTGAGGCCGCGGACGAGGTGACGCTGGACAAGAATTCCGAGCATCAGCGACGGGATCAGCGAGACCATCGTCAACGCGCTCGCCTCGCCGTAGAGATTGCCCTGGAACGACGTGACCATTCCCGCGAGCGCCACCGGAAGTGTGACCGCCTCGGTGCGTGCCAGCACGACGGCGAACAGGAACTCCGTCCAGGCGAAGATGAACGCGAAGGCGGCAGCCGAGATCACGCCGGGCGCCGCGAGCGGCCAGGCGATCTTCACGAGAGCCTGGATACGCGAGCAGCCGTCGACGAGGGCGGCCTCCTCGAGCTCGACCGGCATCTGGCGGAAGTACGCGTACATCATCCAGACCGTGAACGGCAGTGCAAACACGGTGTAGAGCATGATCAGCCCGGCCTGCGTGTCGATCAGCCTGATACCGAACCACTCCTCCGAGTAGCGGCTGAAGAGGAGGAAGATCGGGATCACAATCGCGATCGGCGGCAGAATTCGCTGGGAGAGGAACCAGAACGAGAGGTGCTTGCCGCCGGTGCGGAACCGGGCCATGGAATAGGCGGCGGCGGTTCCGATGATCACGGCGAAGATCGTCGTCGTGAACGCGATCAGCAGGGAGTTCTTCAGCCCCTTCCAGCCGTTGAACTTGTTCAGCGCCTGGTCGAAGTGGATGCTGGTCGGGTTGTCGGGCCACCAGACGGGCGGCGATGTGAGCAGATCCTCCTGCGGCTTGATCGAGGCGACCGCGACCCAGTAGAGGGGCACGATCAGAAAGGCGAGCCACACGATGACCACGACCCAGCGGAGCAGCCGCCCGACGTGGAAGGGGCTGCCTTCGACGGTACGGACTCTCGCCTGGTCTCGACTCTTCCTCATGTGTCCTCCTCGGGCGTAAGCAGGCGGCGTACCAGCCAGAACGAGATCCCGGTGAGCAAGATGGTGAACATCCAGGCTCCGGCCACGCCCTGCCCGAGATGGAACAGCTCGAAGCCCTGCTGGTACAGGTAGTACGACGTGGTGTACGTCGATGTCCCCGGCCCGCCACGGGTGAGCGTGTAGATGATGTCGAAGAGCTTCGCGGCGTCGATGAACCGGAATGTGACCGCGATGAGAATGATCGGGAGGAGCAGCGGGAGAGTCACGAAGGTGAACGACTGCCGTGGCTTGGCGCCGTCGATCTCGGCCGCCTCGTACAGTTCGTCCGAGATCGCGGACAGTCCCGCTAGCAGGATCACGAACATGAAGGGCGTCCATTGCCACGCGTCAGCGACGATGATCGAGATGAAAGTCCAGGGGGAGTTGAGGGTGAAGTCGATCCCGAACTCGCCGGGGAGAATCCAGGACAGGATCTGGTTGGCCGGGCCCTGCGGACGTCGCAGGAAGAGGTCGAAGAACATGCCGACGATCACGGGGCTCATGAAGAGCGGGATCACGAACAACACCATGAGCACGCGTCTACCGGCGAATGGACGCAGCATGGCGAGCGCCAGGATGAATCCGAGCACCAACTCCAGCGTCACGGCGGAGACCGAGATCAGCGCGGTCACCCAGAGCGAGTGCCACCAGACCGGGTCATCGATGACTGCACGGAAATTGTCCAAGCCGATGAACGGATGCTCGGTGCCTCCGACCGTGAAGTCGTACTGGACGAACGCCGTCCAGATCGCGAAGCAGAGCGGGAAGATCGTCAGAGCAACGACGACGAAAATCGCCGGCGACACGAGGATCCACTTGATGTTCCTGTCGACCCAGGAAGCGGCCCGTGAAGGCCGCTTCCTGGGTCCTGTTGCTCCGACGCTCGTCATTCGTTGCCGGCCAGCAGACTCAGAGAGTGACTGCCTGACCCTTCTTCGCTGCCGTGGTGGACTTCGTCGAACCCGTGTATTTGAGGAAGTTCCGCCACGCCGCCGCCTGCTTGTCGGCACCGAGCTTCTTCGTGATCGCGTCCCACTCCTTGGCGAGCTCGTTCAGCCCACCCTGGACATCCTTGCCCGCGTAGATCGCGGTCATCTTGCGGTCGAGGGCGTTGTAGTAATCCGCCGCACCGGGGACGACGAAGTCGAGCACGCCGTTATTGGCGCCCTCGTTCAGCTTCGCCAGGTACTGACGGGCAGCGGGCCACTTGCTCCAGAACTGCTTGGACTTGTAGTGCGAGATCCGGTACGGGTCGCGTAGCGTGTACGGCAGCTGCACCCTCTGGAGAGACACCGAGGGACTCGTGACCCACTGGTTGAAGAGGTACGCCGCCTCCGGGTTCTTCGAGTCGGCCGAAACGCTCTTCACGAAGGCACCGGCCATCTCGCCGTTCCCGCCGGGCACGACGGCGTATCCGGTCTTGCCGACGATCTTCGACTTCGGCAGGAAGGAGAACGACTTGTCGGCCTGTGCGTAGTTCTCGGAGATTCGTCCCGTGGGTGGCCACGCCATGATCATCGCGGTCTTGCCCTCGAGCCACTGCACCCAGCCCGAGACGAAGTCGAGCTTCTCGACGCCCGGCACGGATGCCTTGTTCTGCGCGAGGATCTGGTTCATCGTCTTGACCCCGGCGGGGCTGTTGACGAGGGATTTCATGTTTGCAGGGTTGAAGAACTGGCCGCCGTTCGACCGGAACTGCTGGAGGAAGTAGAACTGGTTGCCGGGGTTGCCGAGCGCCCGGCCCATCGTCGTGCCGTACACCTTCGGCCCGAGTTGATCGGTGATGAACTGCGCGGTCTCGCTGAACTCGTCCCAGCCGACCGGAACCCGCAGGGTCTTGCCGAACTTCGCCTTGTACGCCGCACGGAGCTTCGGGTTGGCGAAGATGTCCTTCCGGTAGTAGAGGATCCAGATGTCGCCGTCGTCGAAGAAGCCGTAGTTCTTCCCCTTGTACTTGCTGAGGTTGCGGTAGAGCGGGTGCATATCCTTGAACGTCGATTGCGCCTTGTACTTGCTGATGTAGCTGTCGAGCGGAAGTGCAACGCCCTTGTCGGCGAAATCGGGGATCCACACGGGGGAGCCGTCGATGATGTCGATCGCACCGGACTTGGCGATAAACTCGGCGATCACCGTCGAGTAGATCTGCGGGAACGGCTTCTCGACCACCGCGAGCTTGATGCCGGTCAGCTTCTCCCACAGCGGGCCGGAGAAGTTCTTGTCGTCGAGAGCCTGCAACCCTGCCTCGTTCGTCTTCGTGAGGGTGATGCCGGCGAACTTCTTCGCCGCGTTGACGGCGTTCGTCGCGATCGGGTCGCCACCCGTCGATCCCAGTTCGGCAGCTGCGGCCTGCTCCGCAGCCATGAAGAACGGTCCAGCCGCCGCGGCTGCGGCGAGGAGCTTGGCGGAATCGAATAGGAAGTCCTTGCGCCCCTTGGGCGCTTCGAACATCGCTGATCCGTCGCCTTCGAGACCGATGATCTCGTCGCTCATGTGCTCACTTCTCCTTTCGCTACTGTCATCCGCTCTGATGGCCTGCTGTATGACCGCTTTCGATCATGGCGTGTCAGTCGGTTGGAGTCAAGTCCCACGTCAGGCCCCGAAAATGTGGGAGAAGACCTTGTTGCTCGATTGGACGAACGCGGCAGGAGGGAAGTCGGTCACGTGGTGATCCGCGCCCCGGTCGAGGGGTCGAAGAAACGCAGCGATCCTGCACTCACCGCGATCTCGGCGACGGTGCCTTCCACCGCCTGGGTCGCGACGCCGAAGCGGCCCACGAACGATGTCCGCCGGTTGGAACGCATGTGGTCGAGCTCGGTCAGGGTCGAGGCGTCGACGTCGGCAGCTATCTCACGCGTCTCGGCTGTCATCACGGGGGCCGCTTCCACCTCGAAGTGGACGACCATCTCCGACCCGAGGAGCTCACGAAGCCGAACGAGGCCACGGAGGCGGCGGTCGGATGGCGTCTCGGGAATGAGCGCAGCATCCTCGAGATGCTCGGGTCGAACCCCCACGATCACGCTTGCGCCTGCCGTCCCGGCGAGCACCGGAGCGAAGTCGCGCTCCGCGTCGTCGACACGGAGGCGCTGGCCGTCACCAAATGCGACCATGAGTCCGTCGTCGACGACCTCGATCTTTCCCTCGAAGAAGTTCATCGCCGGACTACCGATGAAGCCCGCGACGAACAGGTTCGCCGGGTGCGTATACAGCTCCTGCGGCGACGCGACCTGCTGCAGCTCGCCCTTGCGCATCACCGCGACGCGCTCGCCGAGTGTCATCGCTTCGACCTGGTCGTGGGTGACGTAGATCGTCGTGACGCCGATCTCCTTGTGCAGGAGCCCGATCTCGGCTCGCATCTGCGTCCGCAGCTTCGCGTCGAGGTTCGAGAGCGGCTCGTCCATGAGGTAGACCTGGGGCTCGCGGATCATGGCGCGTCCCATCGCCACTCGCTGCCGCTGCCCTCCGGAGAGTTGCCGCGGTCTGCGCGGCAACTGTTCCTCGAGTTCGAGGATCTGCGCGATGCGTTGCACGCGCCTGTCGATTTCGGATTTCTCCATCTTCCGCAGCTTGAGCGGGAACGAGAGGTTTTCGTAGACGCTCTTGTGCGGATAGAGCGCGTAGTTCTGGAAGACCATCGCGATGTCGCGCTCGCGTGGGGGCAGGTTGTTGACGACCTCGTCGCCGATCCGGATCTCGCCTCCGCTGATCTGCTCGAGCCCGGCTACCATCCGGAGCGCAGTCGTCTTGCCGCACCCCGAGGGCCCGACGAACACCATCAGCTCGCCGTCGGGAATCTCGAGCGAGAGCTCCTTGACGGCAACCGTGCCGTCAGGGTAGACCTTCCTGATCTTCTCGAACGTGACCTGCGCCACTCCGTCATTCCTTTCCTCGCCGCGCCGTCGCCGACGACGGCAAATGAACTCCCGGTGGAAACCTATACGACGGCGTACCGGTCGTCCAGGTTGCGTGGTATTCCATATGATCTATAGTGCGCGCATGGCCGATGGTATGAACGAGATCGACGAACGGGAGTCGAGCGACGCCCCGGCGGTAGCGTTGTTCGAGCAGGTTGCCCGAGAGCCCCGTCTGTCGGACAAGGTCGCTGACACGATGCTCGAGACGATTCTCTCGCGCAAGCTTGAGGTCGGCGAGCGGCTCCCGTCGGAGCGAGAGCTCGGGGAACAGTTCGGTGTCTCGCGAACGGTCGTGCGAGAGGCCGTGCGTGCCCTCGTCGCGAAGGGCGTGATCGAGGTGCGCTCTGGCAGCGGTCTTCGCGTCGCGGCGGTTGATGCCGCGGCGGTGACCGAGTCCATGAGCCTGTTCCTGCGGGGCGGCTCGTTCGGATTCGAGCAGGTGCACGAGGTCCGCGCGCTCGTGGAAGTGCACATTGCAGGGCTTGCGGCCGAGCGCGCTACCGACGCTGATCTGGTAGCGCTACGTAGCGCCCACGAGCGGATGGAGCGCGAGGTCGGGGATGTGGAGGCTGCAGCGCGGGATGACCTCGAGTTCCACCGTTTCGTCGCGAGGGCGACACAGAACGACCTCTACCTCCTCCTTCTGGACTCGATCGGATCGACGCTGATCGACATCCGCCGCGAGAACCTCGGCTCCGGCGCGGCGCCGATCACGCTCGGCCAGCACGCGCACATCCTCGACCGGATCGTCGCACGTGACGGGGCGGGAGCGCGCCAGGCGATGGCCGCGCACCTGGAAGGCGTCGCAGTCTGGTGGCGCGACCACATCGCTCGCGGGGTCGGGTCAGCGTCGGCGTGAGCCTCGTTCGCCGACTCGATCACGTTGCGATCCTCGTGCGGAGCACGGACGAGGCGTTGCGGTTCTACGAGGGTCACCTCGGGTTGACGGTGCATTCGAGCGAGGAGATCGACTCTCCTCACGCGCGGCTCACCTACCTGGACACGGGAAATGCCTTCCTCCAACTTCTTGAGCCGCTCGACGACGAATCACCGCTTGCCACGATGCTCGAGGAAAACGGGGAGGGGCTCCATCACATCTGCTTCGGCGTCGACGACGTCGAGGAGGCGGTCGCAGCCATGAGCGACCCGGGCTCGACGGTGGTGCTCGGGAACGGACGAGGTCGCATCTCGAGCTTCGCAACGGCTGTGGGTAGCCAGAAGGTCCGCATCGAATGCACTGGGTTCGATAGAGCAGCCGATGTCGAGGCCTCGCCGGGCTTCCTCCCCGGCGACGCGTCCGCCGAGGAGTCCTCAGGTGGAATCGATTCCGGGGCCGGGCGCTGACCGGGCGAACGAGTCACCGAGAGCAAACCGAATGAACCGACTGGTCTGAAAGGGATGGTGAGATGCGCCTCGTAACCTACGAACATCGTGGCCGGACAGGTGTCGGGATCGTCGGCGAAGCCGATGTCACGCCGACCGCGTACGACGACATGATCGCGCTCATCCGCGACGGGGCGACCCCGGAGCCGACCGGTGAGCCGTTCGAGCCCGATCGCCTGCTCGTCCCGGTGCGGCCGGGCAAGGTCCTCTGCTGCGGGATCAACTACAAGAGCCACGGCGCCGAGGCGGCGACGAGCCTCCCCGATGACCCGTACTTCTTCGCGAAGCTGCCGAACGCGGTCGCCGGCCCAGGCGACCCGATCGTCATCCCGTTCCCGGAGGCCAAGGTCGACTGGGAGGTCGAGTTCGCGTTCGTGATCGGCAGACGGGCGAAGAACGTGTCGGCGTCGGACGCGATGGACTACGTCTTCGGCTACACGCTCCTCCACGACGTCAGCGAGCGTGTGATGCAGCTCGACTGGACGAGCCGCACGCAGAGCACCCAGATCACGCTCGGTAAGAACGCTGACGGGTTCTCGCCCATCGGCCCGTGCATCGTGACGAAGGACGAGATCCCGGACCCCGGCAACGTGCGAATCGGCACGTCCGTCAACGGCGTGCGCAAGCAGGACGGGAGCACCGCGGACTGGATCTTCTCGATCCCGAGGATGATCGAGTTCGTGACGAGCCTCGTCACGCTCGAGCCCGGGGACGTCGTCTCGACCGGGACGCCCGACGGGATCGGCTACTTCCGCGATCCACCGGAGTTCCTCCAACCCGGTGACGAGGTGACGATCGAGGCCGAGGGGATCGGCCGGCTCACGAACCCGGTTGTCGCCGGCTGGTAGAGACGGCCGGGCGATCAGGTCGCCGCGGCCTCCTCCGGAGGTTGCGCGACCCGGGTTGTCCGATCACGCGCAGCTCCTTGAGCCCTGCCGGCAGCCCGGTCAGCAGTTTCAGCAACGTCTCTGCGCCTTCCCGTCCGACCACGTCGTCGTTTGCCCCGGCGAGGATGAGCGCCGTCGTCTGCTCGAGGCTCGAGACGTCAAACCCGACGTCTATCAGGTACGGAAGCACGGGGAAGATGGAGTAGACGGCTTGCGGCGCCGGCACCTTCCATTCGTCGGCCCGCGCTGCGTAGACGAAGGCCAGCGCCGCACCGACCGAGAACCCGGCGGCCACGATGGGCTCGTCGTCGCAGCGGAGGGCCCGGAAGCCGATCCGGAGCCCGTCCTCGACGTTCAGAGGCATGACGACCCATGCGTCGTCGACCTCATCCCCCACACCCCCGGCCTGGAAGCGAGGGAAGATCACCGCGTTCCCATTTGCGAGGAGGTGATCCATCCACTGCAGGTGCCATTCGAACGGCAGGTAGGCGCCAAACCCGTGCAGGTAGACGACGACGCTCTTGACCTCTCCGTGCCGGGGCCGCAGCACCCACACCTGACCCGCCCCGGTTCCGTACGGTGTGGCGGTTCCCTCCGCCGTCTCGATCGCGGGACCGCTCGCCCAGGGAGCGGGAAGCTCGTCGTCGACGCCGTCGCAGCCTGTGAAGAGAAGCATCGCACAGGCGAGCGCCAGGCAACAGAGGGCTCGTCTATTGGCTTGCCCGTGGCGCCCCGGGACGTGGTGGTCGATCCTCATGGGATCCTTCTCCGTTTGCGTGTGATCGACGTGAGACCAACCTGTATGACAGTAGGATGACGGCGTGAGTCCGGTCGGCATCCCACCCGGCGTCGTGCTCGACGACGACCCCACCGGCGTGCAGACTCTGGCCGGGATCCGGGTGCTGCTCGCCTGGGACCCTGCTCGGATTCGGTCGGCGCTCGCCGGACGACGCGCTGTCCACCTCGTCACCAATACGCGAGCTCTGCAGGCCTACCGTGTCCAGCCGCTGGTCGAGGGTGCAGCTCGCGCGGCTCTCGAGGGCGCGCCGACGGCACGTATGGTGCTGCGTGGCGACAGTACGCTGCGCGGTCACGTGCTCGAGGAGTACCTGGGGGTGCGGAACGTTATTGCTCCGACCGCGTGGCCCGTCCTGCTCCTCGTGCCGGCGCTCCCATCGGCAGGCAGGGTGACGGTCGGGGGCGTGCATCTCTTCGAACGCGGGGGGGTGCGCACCCCGCTCCACGAGACGGAGTACGCGCGCGACGGTGTCTTCTCGTACGGGAGCGCGCGGTTGCTCGACTGGGCCGAGGAGCGTTCGGGCGGCCTGTTCGCGGCGGCTGCCGGTCGCGAGCTTCCACTCGAGCAGCTACGTGATGGCGGCTCGGCTGCAGTCGCGGAGGCTGTGTCGGAGCTCGCTGCCCGTGGCGTTCCGTCCGTGTTCGCGCCCGACGCGGAGACGGTCGACGATCTCGAGGTGATCGCTGCCGGGTATTGCGCGGCCGTGGCCGCGGGGGAGGCAGTCATCGTGCGGTGTGCTCCGACGTTCGCGGGCGTGCTCGCCGGCACCGAGGCCACTGCGCCAGCGTCGTTCCCCGACGCGGGTGACGGTGTGCTCGTGGTCTGCGGCTCCTACGTGGCTCAGACAACGCGGCAGCTCGGGAGGCTCATTTCCACCTGGCCGCATTCGCTGGTCGAGGCCGATGTCGTCGCTCTCGCCAGCGCGGCGTCCGACGACGAGGTCGCGCGGCTCGCCGGCGAGGTGTCCGCCGGGCTGCGTCGCAATCCTGTCGCCGTGCTCGCGACGCCACGCGAGCGGCCCGAGGGAACGACGTCGCTTGAGGCCGGGGAGCGAATCGCCGTCAACCTCGCACGTGTCGTCGCTGCTCTCGAACGGCGTCCCTCCGTTCTCGTCGTCAAAGGCGGGATCACGTCGGCCGTGACCCTCGGAGAAGGAGTTGGGGCAGACGAGGCGGACGTCCTCGGGCCTGTCGTCCCCGGCGTCTCCCTCTGGGCGGCCCTTTGGCCCGATGGAAAGCCGCTCGCCTACCTCGTCGTGCCCGGCAACGTGGGTGACGACGGGCTGCTGGACGGGCTCGTGGACGCGATCGTGAGACAATCCGTCGCGTGCTGACGTCGTTCCGCGAGTTGCTCGACGAGCGCCGTGCCGCCGGAGCCGCTGCCGGGGCGTTCACCTGCTACGACGTGACCACGGCACTCGGCGTCGTGCAGGCGGCCGAGGCCCGCACCGCACCGGTGATGTTCCTCGTCGCCGAGGCCTCTCTCCGCAGGCCGTCCGGCCGCCTTCTGCTCCCCGCACTCCTCGCAGTCGCCGATGCGGCCCGTGTCCCGGTCTGCGTGCAGCTCGATCACGTCACCGACGATGCGCTCATCGACGAGGCACTGGCCGGAGGGATCGGGGCGGTGATGGCCGACGGGTCGAAGCTGCCGGCGGTGGACAACGTGTCGTTCGTCGCTTCAGTGCGACGGCGCTCCGGGGTCGCCGGAGTCGAGGCAGAGCTCGGCCACATCGAGGGTGGGGAGGATGTCGCCGCCGCGACCGAAGCGGGTGCCCTCACCGATCCGCGGGCGGCGGGCGCATTCGTCGCCGCTACCGGCTGCGACTGTCTCGCGGTCTCGATTGGCAACGTGCACGGGCGCTATGCGGCACCGCCGCAACTCGACTGGGAGCGGCTCGCCGCGATCCGTGACCAGGTCAAGATTCCCCTGTCGCTCCACGGTGCTTCCGGGCTGCCCGACACCGATGTCCGGCACGCAATCGCACTCGGCGTCTGCAAGGTCAATGTCAATACCGAGCTTCGCGAGCGTTACCTGGTGGAGCTCGAGGCCGGTCTGCCAGCCGCACGAGACGGCCTGAAGCTGCTCGACCTGGAGGCGGGGGTCGTCGATGCCGTGGCCGCAGTCGTCGCAGCGAAGCTCGACGTGCTCGAATGACCACGAGAAGGAGGAGTGTGCCGTGAAGATCACCGACGTCGAGCCGATTGTCCTGAGGGTCTCCGAGATCGACGTAACCCGGGCGGACGGCACCCAGGACGCGTTTCTCGTGCGCATCCATACAGACGAGGGGCTGACGGGAATCGGTGAGGCAGACACGTCGCCCTATGTGGCGCGCACGATGGTCGAGATGCCGTCGTCGCATGCCGTCGCGCGTGGGCTTCGCGAGCTGCTCGTAGGAGAGGATCCGCTCGAGATCGGTCGTCTCTGGCAGCTGATGTTCCACGGCTCGGATCACTACGGTCGCGGCGGCGCTGCGCTGCACACGATCAGCGCGATCGACATGGCGCTTTGGGATCTCGCAGGCAAGGCAGCAGACATGTCGATCGCCGCCTTGCTGGGCGGCCGCCGCACCGAACGGGTTCGCGTGTATGCGAGCGAGGTGATGCCCGAGACGACCGACAGCGTGCGGCTGATCGCCGAGCAGGCGGTTGAGCGGGGTTACACGGCCCTCAAGCTCGGCTGGGGGCCGCTCGGCCGCGATCGCGCTCTGGACGTAGCGCTGATCGAGGCCGCGCGCGCGTCGATCGGGCCGGACCGCGACCTGATGATCGACGGCGGCAGGGCATACACGGTGCAGGGCGCCGCCGACCTCCTCCACCGCGTCGAGGACGTTGGCCTGTACTGGCTCGAGGAGCCGTTGCAGCCAGACGACGTGGACGGGTACGGTCGACTCTCGAGCCGAGTCGCCGTTCGTCTCGCGGCGGGCGAGGCGGATGCAGGAATCCGGCCCTTCCGCACACTCGTCGAGCGGGGCGGCGTGTCGGTTCTCCAGCCGGACCTGGGTCGGTGCGGCGGCTTCACTGTCGCTCGTGAGATCGCGTACCTCGCGCGCGAAAGCGGGGTCGAGGTCGTTCCGCATTGCTTCTCAAGCGGCGTCCTCGTGGCCGCGTCGTTGCAGTTCGTGGCCTCCCTCGACCGTCCGACGCTCTCCGAGTTCTCGGTCGCCGACTCGCCCATTGCGAGCGGCCTTCTCGCGGAGCCGTTCCTCCTCGAGGAGGGATACCTGGCAGTACCGTGCGGCCCGGGTCTCGGTGTCGAGCTCGACGAGGATCTCGTGGCACACCTGCGGATCGGCTGAGGGTCGCGTCGCGATGAGATGCCGGGCGAACTCAGATCCGCGGCTCCGGCGCAACGTTCTCTCTCGTCGAGGGCGCGCCCACCGAGAATCTCCACCTCGCCTTCGAGGCCACGACCAGGGAAGCAGTCGACGCCTTCCACCAGGCAGGCATCAACGCCGGCTACTCCTCCAACGGCGCCCCCGGCGAGCGGCCCGAGTACCACGCCGGCTACTTCGCGGCCTTCCTCAAGGACCCTGACTCCAACCACATCGAGGCTGTCTTCCACGGCAGTCGGCCAGCCTAGTGCCGGTCGAACATCGCGCCTCGATCCTCCGCCGCCCTCACGCTTCTCCCGCCGTGAGCCGGTCGTACGCCGGCAGCGTCAGGAACTCCACGTAGTCGGGCCGCGTCGCGATGCTCTCGAAGATCGCCCGCGCCTCGGCGTAGCCCTCACCGAGCGAGGCCATCTCCTCGTCCGTGATCCGGAGAACATCCTCGGCTGTGAACCGGCCGTGGTGGAGCCACTGCCAGATCTGCGAGCGGCTGATCTCTGCTGTCGCGGCGTCCTCCATGAGGTTGTTGATCGCGACTGCACCCGAGCCACGGAGCCAGGCGGCGAGATACTGGATACCCACCGAGACGTTGTTGCGCAGACCGTCCTCCGTCGCGTCCCCGGGTGTGGCGGGGATGTTCAGGAGATCGGAGGCGCTGACCGTGACGTCGTCGCGCTGACGATCGATCTGGTTCGGCCGGTCGCCGAGCACCGCGTCGAATGCCTCGTAGGCGGTCGCGACGAGATCGGGGTGCGCGACCCAGGTGCCGTCGAAGCCCTGTGACGCCTCGCGCTCCTTGTCCTCTCGCACGTTCGCGAGCGCGACCGCGTTGACGTCGGCGTCGCGGCGCGAGGGGATGAACGCCGCCATGCCGCCCATCGCGAACGCGCCGCGGCGGTGGCACGTCTTCACGAGCAGCTCGCAGTAGGAGCGCATGAAAGGCACGGCCATCGTCACGTCGCTGCGATCAGGAAGCACCATCTCGGGCCGGTGCCCGAGCTTCTTGATCACGCTGAAGATGTAGTCCCACCGGCCCGCGTTGAGACCTGCCGAGTGGTCGCGCAACTCGTAGAGGATCTCGTCCATCTCGAACACACCGAGAATCGTCTCGATCAGGACCGTCGCCTTGATCGTTCCCTGCGGCACACCAAGGCGCTCCTGCGCCCACACGAAGACGTCGTTCCAGAGCCGCGCCTCGAGGTGCGACTCGAGCTTTGGGAGGTAGAAGTAGCGGCCGTTCCGGCCGTGGTTACGGAAGAAATAGAGGCCAAAGTCAAACAGCGAGCCCGACATCGGCGCACCGTCAACCTCGAAGTGCCGCTCTTCCAGGTGCCAGCCGCGTGGGCGTACAAAGAGAACGGCCGGATTCTCACCGAGCGTGTATTGCTTCTCGCCGGTGTCGAGCGAGATCGTCCGCTCGAGCGCCTCCGTAAGGTTGCGCTGGCCGTCGATGCAGTTGAACCACGTCGGCGAGTTCGAATCCTCGAAGTCGGCCATGAACACCTTCGCGCCCGAGTTGAGTGCGTTGATCACCATCTTGCGGTCGACCGGGCCGGTGATCTCGACCCGCCTGTCGGCGATCTCGTCGGGCGTGGGGGCGACGCGCCAGTCGCCCGCACGAACGTCGGCCGTCTCGGGCAGGAAGTCTGGCAGCTCGCCGGCGTGGAGGCGCTCGAGCCGCGCAGCCCGTCGCTCGAGGAGGTCGACGCGCCGTGCGCCGAACTCGCGCTGGAGGTCAGTCAGGAAGGCCTGGGCTTCCGAGGTGAGAACGTCCGCCGTATCGGTCATTCGCGCGATCATCGCAGTTGCTCGGCTGCGAGCGTCGCATCGAGTGCCGCCGCGACCCGGTCGGCGTGTCTTTCGGAGAAGACGAGCGGGGGCCAATCTTGATCACGTTGACGCGCGGTCCGGTCGCGCCAACGAGAACGCCACGGCGGCGGAGGTCGTTCGCAACCGCCTTCCCGATGTCGGAGCGGCCCGTTGACTCGTGGTCGAGCTCGACTCCGATGAAGAGGCCCGGCCCACGTACGGTCGTGATCACGGGATGCGAAGCAGCGACCTCC
>JAJAZN010000220.1 GCA_026785685.1 Thermoleophilia bacterium | reverse complement strand
TCGTCCGTCACGGCACGGCAGAGTCGCTCGCCGACTTCGTCGTCTCGATCCAGGAGCGAAGCTTGCTCGACCGGGTGTTCAAGAACCCTGATGCACTCAACGAGGACATCGCGGTTGCCATGCAGCCGCCGCTCTCGGCAGTCGACGTTCGCGCGTCACTCGACGAGGTCTTTGCGGACCTCTCCGGTCCGAGTGCCGCCGTCGTCGTCGGCATCGCAGGGAAGCCCGGGGCGATCCTCACGCGCTCCGACCTGCTCGAGTTTCTCGTGCACCGTCGCACACACATCGAGCTGAGATAGCGCTACCTCGCGCGGATGGGGGGTGCGGCCGCGTCCGCCCCGAGCATTGCGGGTTCCGGCATGCGGCGGCTCTCGCTTCTGATCGTCGCGAAGACGGCGGCGATGACAATCAGCGCGCCGACGACGGTCGCGAGGTCGTGAGATTCGCTGAGGAAGACGCTGCCGAGGATGATCGCGACGACCGGGTTGACGTACTGGTGGGTGACAACCTGTGAGATCGGTGCGTGATGGAGGAGCCACGCGTAGGCGGTGAACGCAACCAGAGATCCGAAGATGGCGAGGTAGGCCCACGCAGCGAAGGAGGCCGCCGAGATCGCCCCCTTGGAGAGGTCGCCTCCTTCACCGACTGCGAGCGCCGCGACCACGAGCACCAGGCCGGCGCCGATCATCTCGTAGACGGTCGCGACGAAAGGATCCTGCGGCAGAGGCATCCGACGCGAGATGAACGACCCGGTCGACCAGGCGATCGAGCCGCAGAGCATGATCGCGAGCCCGGTCGCCGCAGAGCCTCCGGAGATGCCGGATGGGCCGATGATCAGGGCGAGCCCACCAATGCCGACGACGGCTGCGACCTTCGTCGTGGTCGCGACGTGCTCCCGGGCGAGAATGCGCCAGAGGATCACCTGAAGCGGCACGGAGCCGGCGATCATCGCCGCCACGCTCGAGTCGATCCGCGTCTCCGCGAGGGTCACCGCCCCGACGCCACAGGCAAGCAGCATCACGCCGATGATGAGGGCAGCACGAGCCTCCCGCCACGGAACACGCAGCGGCGTCCGCCGGAGCGCAAGGATCGATCCGAGTAGGAGGCCGGCGACGGTGAACCGCAGCCCGGCGGAGAGCAGCGGCGGCATCGTCTCGACCTAGACCTTGATCGCAAGGTACGGCGAGCCCCATACGATGTAGACGATCCCGAGGGCCGTCCAGATTTTCCAGCCGCGGGCCATTCTCTCTCTAACGCTCCCTGTCTCTCATTCCATCTCAAACGAGCCGCGCGGCGGAATCGTGAGATCGCTCGTGGGATGTCCCACATCGTTAGACACGAGATGCTCGTTGCGGGACGCCCCACGTGATGTTGATTGCGGTAGTCCGGCGTCTCACAACAACGCTGTCTTCTGTCGAACATTGTGCGACGCCGGACTACACCAAAAAGCTCGCCGCGTGGCCGCGGGCGTTTGCCTCGGTCAGCTCGGTCGCACTGAGGGCGCCGATCCGCTCGAGCAGCTCGAGCTCGTCGCGAAGATGTGTCCCCATCATCTCCGGCCCATCCGTCGCGATCGTGAACGCGACGCCATGCTCGACGAATGCGCGGAAGGTGGTGCGGATCGCCTCCTCGTCGGGAAGGGCCTTCGTCAGCAGGTTCGACGTGGGGCAGATCTCGAGCACGATCCCGGCCTCGCGCACCTTCTCCATCAAGACTGGGTCGCCGGCAGCAAGGATCCCGTGGCCGATTCGGTCCGGTCGGAGGCTGTCGACAACCTCACCGATCTCCTCGGCTCCGGTTGCTCCTTCCTCACCGACGTGGATCGTGACGCCGAGCCCCGCTGCACGAGCCGTCTCGACCATGGGCTTCACCGACGTGTAGTCGTAGCGCGCTCCGCCGGGGCGCGGCCCGGCGATATCGATTCCCACGACGCCACGGTCTGCCCAGGCGATCGCCTTGTCGACGATGATCGAGTTCTGCCGCGCGTCGAACGTTCGATCCATCATCAGGATCAGCCCGGCGCGTACCTGCGGATACTCGAGCCTCGCCCGGTCGAGCCCGCGGATCGCGGCCAGGATGATGTGGTCGAGGTCACGCTCGCCGCCGCGGTTGCGCTTCATCGGATTGAAGCGGAGCTCGAGCGTCGTGATCCCCTGGGAACGGTACGCGCCGCCGATCGCGCTGTGCACCGAGCGCTCGACCGCGAGTGGGGAGGACTGGATCAGCTCCGTCCAGTGGTAGATCGCATCGAGCGCGTCGAGGTTCTCGACGCCGCGCGGGTCGGAGACGGTGACGAGCTTGTCGAACTCCCAGAAGTCCTTCACCGGCAGCGCGATCCCCTGCTCGTGCGCGAGGCTCCACAGGATGTCGGAGGCAACCGAGCCGCCGAGGTGGGTGTGGAGCTCGGCAAGGCCCTCGTTGCGAGCGTTCATGATGTCACTCTACGCTCGGATGAGGACTCACCCCCGGACGCGGAGCGTTACGATCGCCGCCAGATAGGCGATCGCCGTGATCGAACCAAGCCAGTTGTACGGCGCGCCGTCCTGGCCGCGGGCCAGCTCGAAGAGAAACGCGACGAGGATGGCGCCGATCAGGAACGATCCGGCGAACGCGGTCGCGCGGATGTCCATGAGCCGGAAGCGCTCGTCGCTACCGTCGCCTCGGAGGCCGCGAACCGTCTCGCTCCCTCCCCCGAGAAGGATGAGCAGCCCGAACCCCGTCATCAGAGCGAGCGAGAGCATGCCGTTCCTGGGATCGCCGGCGATCCACTGCGCAACGAGCATCGCGACACCGAACGCGACCGCGAAGGCGGGCGCAAAGAACCTGGATCTAGTGATCTGCATCGAACATCTCCTCCACGGTGGTTTCAAAGGCCCGCGCGAGCGCCAGCGCGAGCGGAAGCGACGGCGTGTACTTCCCCGTCTCGATCGAGTTGATCGTCTGTCGTGAGACGTCGAGCGCGCGGGCAAGCGCGGCCTGCGAGAGGCCCCGCTCGAGTCGTCGTTCTCTGACGTCGTTGTGCATCTATGTCAAGTTAGCTTGACATTGAAGGTATGTCAAGCATGCTTGACACGCGGGCTTTTGTGATCAGGCGGTCGCAGCGGCGACGAATGCCTGCAGCTCCGGCACAATGCTCGGGTCGATCGTGTGTGGCACAGGCGTTTCGCGCCAGAGGAGATCAGCTCCAGCCGCGGCCGCTCGTTCAGCGGCTGCCCGGCCGAACTTGACGGGGATGATGGGGTCGTGGGAGCCGTGCGCGATGGCAATCGGGTAGTGGTCGAGGCCGCTGAGGTCGAGCTCGAAGCCTTCCACCTCCGGCATGAACCCCGACAGCGCCATGATCGCCGCCGGGCGCGGCCGGCCCGTGCCGAGCCCGAGCGCCCAGCTCATCACCGCACCCTGGGAGAAGCCGCCGAGGACGACGCGCTCGATCGGCACGGGGAGCGCGTCGAGGAACGCGGCTGCGGCCTCGAAGGTGGGGAAGAACGTCTCCGTGTCCGGGGTGGGGATTCCGCCGAGCCGGTACCAGTGGGCGCCACCGGGCGGCAAGGACAGCGGGCCGCGTGGGGTGATCCCGAGCAGCCGCCGCTCGGGATCGAGCGCGTCGAGGAGCGGGAAGAGGTCGCGTTCGTCAGCTCCGCGGCCGTGGAACAGCACGAGCGCTCCTTCGGGCGCGCTGCCCGCGGGGCGCTCGAGGAAGCGCAACGGCTCGGTCATCATGCGACCCAGGCTGCGCGAGGATCGGGGAGTGGCGTCAGCACGGGCTCGATCTTCTCACGCAGGTGCTCGAACGCAGGCGGCAGGATCAGCGCCTCGCCGAGATGGTCGGCCTCCTCGTCGATCGCGAAGCCAGGCCCCATCGTCGCAAGCTCGAAGAGCACCCCGCTCGGCTCGCGGAAGTAGATCGAGCGGAACCAGAAGCGGTCGATAACGCCGCTCGCGGACTGTCCCGCACCGCGGACGGCATCGAGCCACGCCTCCTGCTCATCCATGTTCGAGCCGAAGGCGACGTGGTGCACCGTGCCGGCACCGGGGATCCCGGCGCCGGAAGCCGGTAGCGGGTCATAGGCGTAGTGGCTGCCGCGAACCGCGCCGCGTACCTCCCACGAGCTCGGCCCGGTTGAGATGAACCCGAGCGTCTCCTCGAGGAGTCGTCGGCTTGCCTCCGGGTCGGCTGCAAACGCGCGCACGCTGTCGAAGCCCTGGAGGGCCACCTCGGCCGGTATCTCGGGGTGGTGCGCGACGAGCGGAGCATCGGATGTCGAGACGACGGGGAACTCGAGCCCCAATCCCTCGGGGTCGTCGAAGCCGAGTCGTCCTTCGATGCGACGCGCCGAGATTCCCTCCGTGGCAAGTCGCGCTTCCCAGAAATCGAGCGCCTCGGCCGAGCCGACGCGGAACGTGATCGTGTGCACCATGCCGGCGCCTGCGCGGCCGCGGCGGGCACCCGGGTACTCGAAGAACGTGATGTCTGCTCCTGGGCTCCCCTCCTCGTCCGCGAAGAAGAGGTGGTACACGGTCGGGTCGTCCTGGTTGACCGTCTTCTTGACCATGCGCAGGCCGAGCACGCGCGTGTAGAAGTCGACGTT
>JAJAZN010000219.1 GCA_026785685.1 Thermoleophilia bacterium | reverse complement strand
TCTCTTTTCCACAGGAGCTGTGGACAGTCGGCCAGACTTCCCGCTCGGAGCGGAGATCCGCCGTGGATAACAGCTCCCGGGTCTGGGGAGAAGTCGTCCGCCCCGGGGGATAGAGTGGGAACATATGTTCCTTTTTCCCTGCACTTTCAGGCACCCACGCCACTTCATGCCCTGTCCCTTCGGACCAGGTTGACTGATCCCGTGACTGTTGCCCCAACTGCGCCATCGGCGATCGTTCCACCCCAGAACCTGGAGGCGGAGGAGTCCGTTCTCGGAGCGATGCTCCTCTCGGCGACCGCGATCGGTGCTGTCACCGAGGTCGTTTCAGCCTCCGACTTCTACCGTGAGTCGCACGGCACGATCTACCAGGCCGCGCTGGCGCTCTACGGCAAGGGCGAGCCCGTCGACGCGATCACGCTCGCGAACGAGCTCGACGAGCGCAGCGAGCTCGAGCGGGTCGGTGGTACCGCCAAGATCGCCGAGCTGGCCGCGGTCGTTCCGGCGACCTCGAACGCCGAGCATTACGCCCGGATCGTCAAAGAGATGGCGACGTTGCGCGGTCTCGTTCGGGTCGGCCAGGAGATCCAGCGTCTCGGGCAGACACGTCCTGGAGCGACCACCGATCTTGTCGACCGGGCCGAGCAGATGGTCTTCGAGCTCGCGCAGCAGCGTGTCAGCGGTGATTTCGCCCACATTCACGATCTGCTCAACGAGAGCTTCGCGCGGATCATGCACCTCTATGAGGCCGGCGTCGACGTCACGGGCGTGCCGTCCGGCTTCCGTGAGCTCGACAAGCTGACCTCCGGCTTCCAGCCGGGCAACCTCGTCATCATCGCGGCCCGTCCCTCGATGGGGAAGTCTGCACTCGCACTGTGTACGGCAGCCAATCTCGCGGTCCGTCATGAGACGCCCGTCGCGCTGTTCACGCTCGAGATGTCCAAGTCCGAGGTGACGCAGCGACTGATGTGCAGCGAGGCGAAGGTCGAGTCGCAGCGCCTCCGCTCGGGCAGGCTCGCGCAGGACGACTGGCCGCGCCTGACCGCCGCGTGCGACAAGCTGATGAAGGCACCGATCTACGTCGACGACACGGGGTCGATCACGATGATGGAGCTCCGTTCGAAAGCCCGCCGGCTCAAGTCGCGCGAGCCGAAGCTCGGGATGATCATCGTCGACTACCTGCAGCTCATGACCTCCGGCTCGAACCCCGAGAACCGGGTGCAGGAGGTCTCACAGATCTCGCGCCAGCTGAAGGTGCTCGCCCGCGACCTCGAGGTACCGATCCTCGCGCTCTCCCAGCTCTCCCGCGCCGTCGAGCAGCGCCACGACAAGCGGCCGATCCTCTCCGATCTGAGAGAGAGCGGTTGCCTCGCAGGCGAGACCGCCGTCTACCTCCCGGACGAGGGAATCCACCGGCCGATCCGCGATCTCGTCGGCACAAGCGGATTCAACGTGCTCGCTGTCAACGAAAGGACGTGGCAGCTTGAACCACGACCTGTCACCAATGCGTTCGCGACGGGCATCAAGCCCGTCTACCGCCTCACGACGAGGCGTGGCAGGACGATTCGCGCAACGGCGAATCACAAATTCCTTGCGTTCGATCGCTGGCGGAGATTGGATGAACTTGAACCCGGCACGCGGATCGCCATGCCTCGCCGCCTTGATACCTGGGGTGAGAGTCATCGCTCCATGAGCGATCCGGAATTGGCGTTGCTCGGGCATCTGATCGGCGACGGCTGCACACTTGCCCGTCACGCAATCCAGTACACGACCCGGGAAGCCGATCTTGCCGGACTTGTGGCCGACCTCTCGGAGGAGGTTTTCGGGGAGGCAGTTGTTCCCCGCGTGCGGCGGGAGCGCAGCTACCGTAGCTCGACGCTTTACCGTGCCGGACTATCGCGCTCACGCGCGGAACGCGTGGCTGACATTGTCGACTCGGCTGGACTCCGCCGACTCGCTCAGAGCGACGTCTATTGGGACGAGGTCGTGTCTGTCGTTCCCGACGGCGACGAGGAGGTCTACGACCTCACTGTCCAAGGCCTTCACAACTTCGTTGCTGCCAATACAATTGTCCACAACAGCATCGAGCAAGACGCCGACCTCGTCGCCTTCGTCTACCGCGACGAGTACTACAACGGTGAGGAGTCCGACTCGCAGGGGCTCGCTGAGGTGATCCTTGCAAAGCACCGCAACGGCCCGACCGACTCGGTGAAGCTGAGCTTCCTGAAGCGGTACGCGAAGTTCACGGATCTCGCGGCTGCGACGTAGCCGCCGCCTCGAGGGAGGATCGCGCCGCCCGTTGTCGTAGCTCCACCCTGCGCCGACATCCTCCTGAGACGTCGGCTGTTGGTTCGACCCACGTAGCTCCGTTTCCAGCCAACGTGTGAACGCTACTTCATGCATTATGGGTGCATGCTCGACGTCACCACCACAGCCTGGGCCCTCACGATCGGGCTGATTCTCCTCTTGCTCGCCGTCGACCTCCTGGTCGCCGTCCTGCGTCCCCACGAGGTGGGCTTCCGGGAGGCGACCCTCGCATCGATCTTCTTCATTGCCGTGGCGATCGTCTTCGGCGTCGTCTTCGGCTTGACCGCCGGCTGGGATTTCGGCGGCCAGTACTTTGCCGGCTATATCGTCGAGAAGAGCCTCTCGGTGGACAACCTCTTCGTCTTCGTGGTCATCATGGCCTCCTTTGCCGTGCCTCGCGAGCACCAGCAGAAGGTGCTGATCATCGGGATCGTGATAGCGCTCGTCCTGCGGGTCATCTTCATCGCCCTAGGCGCCGCGCTCCTCGCTTCCTTCTCCTTCATGTTCCTGCTGTTCGGATTGCTCCTCGTCGGTACGGCTATCCAGCTCTTCCGCCACCGCGACCAGGAGCCGTCGGTCGAGGACAATCCGATCGTCGGCCTCGCCAAGCGGCGGCTGCCCATCACCGACGAGTACCACGGCGGCAAGATCATCGCACGCGTTGGGCAGCGGCGCATGCTCACGCCGCTCTTCCTCGTGCTCCTTGCGATCGGCAGCACGGACATCCTCTTCGCGCTGGACTCGATCCCCGCGATCTTCGGCATCACCGACGAGGTATACATCGTATTCGTGGCCAACGCTTTCGCTCTGCTCGGCCTGCGTCCGCTGTTCTTCCTCGTCACCGGTCTGCTCGACCGGCTCGTCTACCTCTCGACCGGTCTGGCGCTGATCCTCGCTTTCATCGGCTTCAAGCTTGCCCTCCACTGGGGCCATCTGCAGAACGATAGCGTGCCGGAGATCTCAACCTCCCTCTCGCTCATCGTCCTCGCAGTCGTGCTCACGATCACGACGATTGCGAGCCTGGTGAAGGCCCGTCGCGACCCGGCGGCGCGCGCCCACTCCGGCTCCCTCCGCGCCCGCCCGCCCGGCCCCGGTCCGCCAGCGTAGTCGGCCGGCTCGCACAGAAGCGATCACGCGCCCTGGGGCCTGGGCAGGTCAGACGAGCGCGAGCGCCGCTGCTTCGATCTCGTCCTCCGAGAGCAGCACGAGGTTCGCAGCGTTCCCGAGTGGGATGAAGAAGTCCTTGCTCGTCACGCGCCCGAGTTGACCGTCGAAGCCCGCGTCGATCAGCGTCGCGATCACGCCCTCCGAGACGCCTCCGGTGCGGCGGATCTCGGCGACGACGAGCACGCGCTGAGCATCGTCAGGTCCCGTCCATTGCCGTAGGTGCGCGCCGACCCGAGCGGCACGTGCGCGGTGGTCGGCGCCGCGAACCAGCCCCCGTCGCCCTCCTCATGGAGATCACGCGTGTGGTAGAGGGCGATCGGCTCGAGGAACGCGCAGACGCTGCCGCCGATCCTCGCCGCGGCAACACACGTCTTGAGCATCGCTGCGGCGTCGTCGGGGCGGGACGGCGAGGCGATCACGAGACCAGGGATGTCGCGGAGACAGGGTAGGACCGCTGCATTACTCGCGCTCGCCTATGTCCGTTCCTTCGCGGTTCCGGTGGACGACGAGAACGGGGCATCTCGCGTGCTGGACGAGTTCGTGGCAGGTGCTGCCGAGCACGATCGACTTCAGGGTGGAGAGGCCGCGGGCGCCGACCACGATGGCCGCCGCTTCGTATTCGTCGGCGATCTCGGCGATCCGGTGCGATGTCCCGTGTGGGGTGATGTCGACGAGCGGGGACGCGTCGAACCCTGCCGTCTGAGCTGCGGCCACGCCTTCGCGGGCCACTCTGCGGCCGGTTTCGAGGGACGGCACGTGGAGGGGAACGTCTTCTGTGGGCGGGAAGGTCGCGTCGCCTTTGGCTCCGTAGAAGACGGCGGGGGATAGCGACTCGACGACGTTGAGGACGACTGCGTGGCCGCCGCCGAAGAGTCGCCCGGCGACCTCGATCGCTTCCTTGGCTCCGTCGGAGCCGTCGTAGCAGAGCAGGATTGGGTGCTCACCGCTCATCTGTGTCCTTTCGTTGGGTGGTGGCTTCGGCGGGCTCGCCCGCCAGCTCGTTCGGCTCGACGCCGACGCGGACGACGAGCACCGAGCAGTATGCGCGGTGGGCGACTCGCTCGCTGACGCTTCCGAGTGCGCGGAGGCCGTGCAGGCCGCGTGAGCCGAGGATGACGAGGTTGGCGTGGAGCGACTGGTCGAGCAGGTTGACGACGGGATGGCCGGGTGTCCACTTGTCGACGCGGGCTGCCCAGGCGCCCTCGGACTCGATCTGTTTGCCGCCGGTGGCTGCGAGCACGGTCACCTCGGTCCCGAGGCGGGCGGCGAGCTCGTCTGCGGTTGCGAATACTGCGAGCGAGTAGGGGGCTCCGTCAAGGCCGACGAGGATGCGTTGAGGGACTCAGAGTGGCCCCAGTTGATGCGGGCCACTAGCACCGAGCAGGGCGCGTTGTGGAGGAGTCCTGTCGATGTGGATCCGAGCAGCATTCCGACTGTACGGCTGTGACGGTGGCTGCCGGCGGCGATCAGAGTCGTGTGCTCGTCTGTCGCGTGTGCGAGCAGCGTCTCGAGCGGGTCGCCGGGAATGACGCGTGCGTCGCATGACGGGTGGCCTTCCAGGAGTGCTGCGGCTTGCTCGCGGGTGCTCTCAGCGTCGTCAACGAGGAGCGCCAGTTGGCGTGGGTATTCCAGGCCGGCGCGCGAGGCGCCACGGCTGTCGAGCACGGTGATCGAATGCACTGTTCCGCTGGGCGGGCACAGGGTGAGGGCTTGGCGTAGCGCCTCGAAGCCGTAGTCGCTGCCGTCGACACCGCGTGATCCTGTCGAAGGTCACCGTTCAACCCCCATGGGCGTGTTGGGGCGGACGAGGAGAACCGAGCAGCGGGCTCGATGGGCTACGCGTTCGCCGACGCTCCCGAGCGCCTTGACGCCGTGCAATCCGCGCGAGCCGATAACGACAAGGTCTGCCGTCGCCGACGCATCGTCAAGCGCGTCGACGGGATGCACTTTTGGCCACTCGCTAACGCGGGCCGTCCACTCGCCTTCCCTTGCGATCAGCTTGCCGCCGAGCGCGGCAACCGTCGACACGCTTCCGTCGAACCGTCCGGCGAGCTCGTCTGCGACGGCGAGCGCGGCCAACGCGTACGCCGAGCCGTCGAGCCCGACGATGATCCGCCGGGGACGCCAGACCTCGCCTCGCCTGATGATCGCGAGCAGAACCGAGCACGGGGATTCGTGCAGCACCGTCGTCATCGTCCCCGCAAGCAGGATCCCTGCGGTGCGGCTGCGGTGATGGCCACCGACGACGAGGAGATCGGCCTGCTCCCGCTTGGCAACCGCAAGCAGCGTGCTCGCGGGCACGCCGTGAATCAAGTGCGTCTCGCAGCGCGTGCGACCTTCGAGCATCCGAGCGGCCTCGTCACGGGCGCGGAGCGCATCCGCGTTGAGTTCCGCAACAGCCTGCGAGCCCGCTCCGGCGTGTACGGCCGCCGTGTTGTCGATCACCGTGACCGCGTGCAGCACGCCGTCGGGTGGCAGCAGCAGGAGCGCCTGGCGAAGCGCCTCGAACCCGGATTCGCTTCCGTCGACGCCGACAACGATGCCGTGGTACTCCATACCTCAACGATAGAGACGGGGCCGGATTCCCGCATCCGGGGCGCGGAGGGACAGCCTGCGGCAAAACACGTATTCTATTTCACGTATTGTGCGTCATTAGTTCGTAGCTCCAGTACGGCAGACACCTGCGACCAAGCCTCTTTCTCATACAGCCGCGACCCCAATGTGTTCCGGCAGATCGAAGCAGGCCCTGCGCTCATACACGCCCGCGGAACGTGTCGCAGCTCGCGGGGCCTGATCCCTCGGTGCCCTTCACGAACCAGCTCTGCCGCTGCTCGGCCGATCCGTGCGTCCATGACTCGGGGCGCACCTGCCCTCCGGCTCGTCCCTGGATGCGGTCGTCGCCCACCGCTGCTGCGGCGTCGAGTGCGTCTGCCACGTCCTGTCGCGTGATGTCCTCCACGAACCCGGTGTCGAGCGCGTGGCCGACCCAGAGGCCGGCGTAGCAGTCGGCCTGGAGTTCGAGTCGCACCTGACCTCCCTGCGGTCCTGTATCGCGGTTCGCGCTGCGGAGGACACCGGTCAGGTTCTGGACGTGATGCCCGTACTCGTGCGCGAGGACGTACGCCTCGGCGAGTGGTCCGCCTCTCGCCCCAAGCTGCGACTGGAGATCCTCGAAGAACCCGAGATCGATGTACACGTAGCGATCACCCGGGCAGTAGAACGGCCCCACGGCCGACGTTGCCGTGCCACATCCGGTCTGGATGCTGTCAGTGAAGAACCGCGTCCTCGCCGGCTCGTAGTTCCGGGCCGTCTTCGCCCAGTACGCCTGAACGCTGTTGACCACCGCGACGATGCGGCAGTCATCGCGAGCGTTCGCATCCGCACCGGTGCGGCACTCTGTCTGGAGGTCGGTCGAGGCCGTCCCTGGGCCGACGGTCTGGCCCGTTAGCGCGCCGAGATCACCAACGCCGCCCCCGCCCCCGCTGAGGAGGAGAAACGCGACGAGGACGATCACACCGATCAGGCCGCCGCCGCCGAGGGTAATCGGCACGCCTCCCGGCCGGCCGCTCCCACCGCTCGCTCCACGGTGATCCTCGATCTGCGACGGATCGAGCTTCGCGTTCTTGCGGAATCGCATCCCACCATCTTCCCAGAACCCGAGGCGGCCAAACGACCTGGAAGAATGGTTCAGTGCTCTACGACCCGTCCGCTCACGAGACCGTCGTCGATGTTCCGTGAGACAAGGCGCGTGAGCGTGCGGCGGTTCGCGAGATCGTGACTGATGCCGACCACGGCTGCGCCACGATCGAGTGGCACGACGGCGCGATGACCCAGTGGTGCCACGGCGCGCCGGGGATCGTCGCCTCGCTCGACGCACTTCCACCCGATCCGGAGCTCGCGCGACCCTCGTTGCGGGAGGCGAGCTCACCTGGCGGGCCGCGCCGCTCGTGAAGGGAGCCGGGCTCTGTCACGGGGCGGCCGGAAACGGGCTCGCGTTCCTCGCGCTCCATACCCGCACGAGGGACGAGATCTGGCTGGCACGCGCCCGTGCGTCTGCGATGCACGCACGAGCGCAGGTGGGTCGCCAGCGGGAGGACGTCCAGCAGCAACGGTTCGGCCTTTGGACTGCTGACATCGGTACCGCGCTCTACGCCTGGCAGTGCATCGACGGCAACCCGGCCGTGCCGGCAGTCTCCGCCTGGCAAAGGCTCAGACGAGCGCGAGCGCTGCCACTTCGATCTCTTCCTCCGAGAGGAGCACGAGATTCGCGGCGTTGCCGAGTGGGACGAAGGAGTCCTTGCTCGTCACGCGGGCGAGCTGGCCGTCGAAGCCTGCGTCGATTAGCGTCGCGATCACGCCCTCCGAGACACCGCCGGTGCGCCGCGTCTCGTCGACGACGAGCACGCGCTGCGTTGCGACGGCCTCCCTGGCGATGTCCTCGATCGGGAGGGGAGCGAGCCAGCGCAGATCGACGACGCGCGCCCGGATCCCGCGCTCCTCGAGGCGGCGTGCGACGCGCAGCGACATGAGAAGTCCGTTGCCCCACGTGAGCATCGTCAGGTCCCGTCCATTGCCGTAGGTGCGCGCCGACCCGAGCGGCACGTGCTCGGCGGTCGGCGTCGCGAGCCAGCCCCCGTCGCCCTCCTCGTGGAGATCACGCGCGTGGTAGAGGGCGATCGGCTCGAGGAACGCGCAGACGCTGCCGTCGACCTTCGCCGCGGCAACACACGTCCTGAGCATCGCCGCGGCGTCGTCGGGACGCGACGGCGAGGCGATCACGAGCCCCGGAATGTCCCGGAGCACGGCGACCGAGTCGTCATTGTGGAAGTGACCGCCGAAGCCCTTCTGGTAGCCGTACCCCGCGATCCGCACCACCATTCCGTTGCGGTAGGAGCCTTGCGAGAAGAACTGCAGCGTCGCCGCCTCCCCACGAAGCTGATCCTCGGCGTTGTGGAGGTAGGCGAGATACTGGATCTCGGGCAACGGAACGAAGCCACTCACGGCCGTGCCGAGCGCGCGCCCGAGGATCGACGTCTCGTCGAGCAACGTGTCGAAGACGCGCCCCGCGCCAAACCGAGCATGGAGGCCTCGTGTGACGCCGTAGACGCCGCCCTTTGCGGCGACGTCTTCACCGAAGAGCAGTGTCTCCGGGTGGCGCTCGAGGACATCGGCGAGCGCGCCGTTGATCGCGAGGGCAAGAGTCAGAGGCTCCCCGGCGGACGGCGTGCTCCGAGCGAGTTCCGCGACGGCGTCCGGCGAGTGCGGCGCGCCCGGCCGCATCACCTCGGTCGCGGTCGCGAGCTGTGGACGAGCGGCAGCGTCGAGAGCCACCTCTCGGACGACGGCGCGGCTCGCAAGGTACTCGTCTGCGAGCGCGTTCCCCATGCGCGTTCCGCTCGTCACGAGCCATCTTGCCGTTGCGAGCAGCGGGTCGCGATCGAGATCCGCCCGCACATCGTGAGGTGAGCGGTAGGCGGCCTCCACGTCGGCACCTGCGTGTCCGAGGTACCGGACCGTGCGAAGGTGAAGGACGGCAGGGCGTCGGTGTTCGCGCACCCAGTCGACGAGCGCCCGAGCAGTCTCGAGCAAGGCTTCCGGATCGTCGCCGGACGCCGTCTCGTACCGCAGGCCGATACGGCTCGACAGAGTCCCGGCCACCCAGCCCGCGGGCGACGGAACGCTGATGCCGAGGCCGTTGTCCTCGCACACGAACAGCAGGGGCACGGGCAGGTGCTGGTGGGCCGCGTGCCCCGTGGTGTTCAGGGCGGCCTGCGCCGTCGCGTGGTTGAGCGATGCGTCGCCGAAGCTACAGACGACGATTGCGTCGCTCGGCCAGGCGCACGCGACGCCGAGCTTCCGGGCGCGATCGATCGCAACGGCGACGCCGACCGCCCGGGGAAGATGTGATGCAATCGTAGACGTCTGCGGGATCACGGCAAGGTCGTGATGACCGAAGACCTTGTGTCTCCCGCCCGCAATCGGCTCGTCGATCGACGCGGTGACCCCCTGCATGATGTCCGCTGCGCCGTCTCGGCCAACCTGGCCCGCACGTGCGAGGTAGAAGGCGCCCGAGCGGTAGTGGAGCAACGCGGGATCTGTCGGGCGCAGGGCAAGTGCGACAGCAGCGTTGCTCTCATGGCCGGCCGAGCCGATCGTGTAGAAGCTCCGGCCCTCCTTCTGGAGCCACCGTGCCGCGAAGTCGCAGTTGCGGCTCGCGATCTGCGCTCTCCAGATCGCTTCGGCCCCGGCGGCGGCGGGGCGGGGTGTGATCGACGGCTCGAGTGCGACGAGAGCCGCGAGAAAGTGCTGCTCGAGTGGGTCGAGATCGTCCGCCATGTCAGCCGGTGGAGCCCCGCCCTCAGCCGAAGAAGACGAACGGACGCACGACCTTGGAGTCGATCGCTTCCTCCCACACGACGGCGCCACCGGGCGCGACCTCGCCGTGGAGCCGCGCTGCGAGCGCGTCAGCGTCGTCGCGCGTCGCTGCGCCGACGATCAGATGCGACCACTGACGGATCGGCTCGTATCCCTCGCTCTCGAGCGTCTTCTCCAGCGCAACCGCCTCGTGGCGCGAGCTGCACTCGATGCGCACCTCCCAGGGGGCATAGCCTTTCTCGGTGACCTCTTCTTCCCAGGTATCGTCCGCGGGCTCGTTGTCCCAGCGTTCCTCGTCGACGAGCCAGTGCTCGACGGGACTCGTCGTCGCGAGGATCCCATGGTGCTCGAGCTCGGCGAGGATCACGGCGTGGGCGTTTTCGGCCTGCTGCGGGGAGTCCGCGTAGATGAAGAGGTTCACATCGTCGCCCGAAATCGAAACGTGCCCGCCCTCGAGCCCTTGAGCGAGGTCGGCGCCGAGCGGGCTCAGCCCGTCCTGGAGCAGCCCGGTGAATTCCCGTCGCGCATCGTCGTCCGCGAGTTCGACGCGCACTCTCCAGTCGTCAGCCACAGTGGGAGGATAGTGGGTTCCCACACTCGGCGGCGTACTCCTTGCTCATGCGCCGCGGGCAGTGCTCCGCGGCCGCTCGCAACTGCCGCGGCACCGCCCGCTGCTCAGCAGATGCGAGGGAGCGGATCGCCCACGAGCATGTCCACGATGCGTGTTCCTCCGAGCGCCGTGTCGAGGAGCACGAAGCCCGCGGGCTCGGAACGCAACTCGCCGAGCAGGACCGCCTCTCGACCGAGCGGGCTGGCCTGAAGGAGCGAGAGCGCCTCGTCAGCGTTCTCCGGTGCCACGATCGCGATCAGCTTTCCCTCGTTCGCGACGTAGAGCGGGTCGATGCCGAGAATCTCACAGGCTGCGTTGACTGCCGGCCGCACAGGGAGTGCCGTTTCGTCGAGGATGACGGCGAGCTGGGTCGCCTCTGCGAGCTCGTTGAGCGCGCACGCCGGGGATCGTGTACAGCGCTTCCGCGTCCCAGTCGGCGAACGCCGGGCGCAGTCGCATCGCGCTCCGTGGGATAGTGCCGAGGCCGCGCCACTCGAACTCGTCACGCAGCTCCATCGTCTCGTTGATCGCCGCGAGCGCACGGGCGTTGCCCTCTGGTCGTACGACGCGCGTGTACTGGTTTTCGACCTCGCATCGCCCTTCGGCGCGCTGGCGCAACAGCATTGCGATCGATTGCAGCAGGTCGACGGGCTCGAACGCGGACACGGCGACCGGGCGGCCGTACTCCTCGGGTATGAAACGGTAGGCGTCTGTGCCGATCACCGTGGAAACATGGCCAGGCCCGATGAATGCATCGACCCGAAGCCCGGGTGTTTCGAGGACTTCGCGCAGCGGTGGTTCGATCGTGACGTGATTGCGGAAGACAGCGAAGTTCGGCGTCGCCTGAGCACGCGCCCGCAGCAGCGTGACGGCGGCCGCAGGTGCAGTCGTCTCGAAGCCGATCGCGAAGAAGATGACACGCCGGTCGGGCAGCTTCGCGGCGAGCGCCAGGGCGTCGAGCGGCGAGTAGACCATACGAACATCCGCTCCGCGCGCCTTCGCCTCGAGCAGCGATCCGCGTCCGCCCGGCACGCGCATCATGTCTCCGAACGTTGCCAGCGTGACCCTGGGCTCCTCGGCGAGGGCTATCGCATCGTCGACGCGGCCCATCGGGATCACGCACACCGGACAGCCCGGCCCGTGGACGAACTCCACCTCGGGTGGGAAGGAGGTCTTCGGGGCCGTGTCGGTAGATCGCATGCGTGTGGCCGCCGCACACCTCCATCACGCGCCAGGTCTCTCCTGGTTGCACGAGCCCCGCGATCTCCGAGGCAAGTCCACTGGGTAGCCGGTATCGCGGCGACGATGCTGTCGGCCCGCTCGTCGCCGACAGGCTGCGTGCGGCCGGCGCCACGGTCCTCGACTGCGACGACGAGCCGACGCGATTGCTCGATTCCTGGGTAGATCTCGATCTCGTCGTGATCGTGGACGCAGTGTCGTCGGGCGCCGCCGTCGGCACCGTGCACCGTGTCGATCCGGGCGACGGGCCGCTTCCGGGCGATCTCGGGCTCGCCTCGACGCATGCGTTCTCGGTCTCCGACGCCCTGGAGCTCGGGCGAGCGCTCGGGCGGGCGCCGCACCGTGTGATCGTGATCGGCGTGGAAGGGGCAGCCTTCGGGATGGGCGATCCGGTCACGGCGGAGGTGGAGGCGGCGCTCGACAGCGTTGCCGAGCTCGCGGAGCTCGCGGAGCTCGCGGAAGGAGGGGTCGATGCATGAGAAAGCGCTGATGGACGACCTGATGTCGAAGATCCTCGGTGTCGGTGCAACCCAGGGCGGCGCCCGGGTAATGCAGATCAAGGTCTGGCTCGGAGCGCTCTCGCACTTCACGCTGGAGCACTTCTGTCAGCACTTCGTCGACGCATCCCGTGGCACCGCCGCGGAGGGCGCGGAGGTTGTGGTGACGCTCGATGACGACATTGCCGACCCACGCGCGCAGGGCGTCGTGCTCGAGAGCGTCAGCGTTGCGAGTTAGCCGCCATTGGGTTCCACCGAGTCACCGTGGGTATCCGCGATAGACTGGCTCACGTGCCCGCCACCGTCATCGTTGGTGCGCAGTGGGGCGACGAAGGCAAGGGCAAGATCGTCGACCTTCTCGCCCAGGACTCCGATCTCGTCTGCCGCTACCAGGGTGGGCCTAACGCCGGTCACACGATCGTCGTCGACGGCGAGACCTTCAAGATCCGCGCAGTGCCGTCCGGGATCATCACGGGGAAGGCATGCGCAATCGGTGCTGGGTGCGTCGTCGACCCGCAGGTGTTGATCGGCGAGCTCGACGATCTCGAATCGCGCGGTCTCCGAACCGCCGGACTCGTTTTTCTCTCGGGCAATGCACACCTGATCATGCCGTGGCACGTTGCGCTCGACGGTGCGCGCGAGCGGAAGCTCGGCAACCTCCAGATCGGGACGACCCGGCGCGGGATCGGTCCCGCGTACGCCGACAAGGCGACCCGGATCGGTATCCGTGTGCAGGATCTCCTCGATCCGAAGATCCTCCGCCAGAAGATCGAGCTCGCGATCACGGAGAAGAACGTGTGGCTCGAGCGCGTCTACGAGATCGCACCGTTCGACCTCGAAGAAGTGGCACATACCTACGAGAGCTACGCCCAGCGGCTGCGCCCGTACATCGCCGACACGTCGCTGCTCGTCGATCGCGCACTGCGAAACGGCGACAACGTCCTCTTCGAGGGTGCGCAGGGAACGCTGCTCGACCTCGATCACGGCACGTATCCGTTCGTCACGTCGTCGAGTCCCATCGCTGCAGGTGCCGCGGTCAGCTTCGGCATCGGCCCGAATCGGATCGACGCGGTTCTCGGTGTCTCGAAGGCCTACGTGACCCGGGTCGGCGAGGGGCCGTTCCCGTCCGAGATCCAGGGCGAGGATCAGGAGTGCGTGCGCGAGCTCGGCGGAGAGTTCGGCACGGTCACGGGGCGTGAGCGCCGCTGCGGGTGGCTCGATCTGCCGGCGCTTCGCTTCGCCGTTCGCGTCAACGGCATCACCTCGCTCGCGCTGACGAAGATCGACGTGCTGTCGTCCTTCGCGGAGATCCCGATCTGCGTGCGGTACGCGCTGCCGGACGGCACCGAGACTGAAGACTTCCCCGCGCACCAGTCCGACTTCCACCACTGCCGGCCCGTCTGGGAGGTTCTCCCCGGATGGCAGGAGGAGATCGTGGGCAACGAATTGCCGGATGCCGCCGCAGCGTATGTTCGCTTCGTCGAGGACGCGCTTGGTGTCCCCGTCTCCCTCGTCGGCATCGGTCAGGGCCGCGAGGCCGTTCTGACGCTCCCCTGATCCACCCGTGACGGTTTCCCGCCTCCAGGGCGTTCCCGGCATCGGCGTCGACCGCATGGGCGACGCCGCGGACGGCGCGGCCGACCCCGAGCTGCTGCGACTCGAGAACCTCGACACCGACCTGAGGCCGCTTGCTGCCGCCGTTGAGGCGACGCGCGGCGCAATCGAGGACGACGACGCGAACAGCTATCTCCCGTTCCCCGGCCACGAGCGACTGCGGCGCGCTGTTGCCGCCCACGTCGGGCGTGGGGTGCGCGAGATCGACTGGCGGCAGACGCTGATCACGGCCGGCGGGCTGAATGGGATCCTCAATGTGCTCCTCGCCACGCTCGAGCCGGGCGACGAGGTCGTGCTCACCGATCCGGTGTACGCGGGACTGCTGAACAGAGTGCGGGTCGCCGGAGGCGTGCCCAGTCTTGCCCGGCTCGAGCCGAGCGCAGCTGGGTGGAGCCTCGACCACGGAAGCCTCCGAACGACCGTCAACGATCGGACGCGCGTAATCCTGATGATGAGCCCGTCGATGCCCTCGGGGTCGGTGCTCGATCGGGAGACATGGGATGTCGTTGCGGAGCTCTGCCGTGCGCACGACCTGCTCCTCGTTGTGGACACGGCGATGGAGCGAATCCTCTTCGATGGTCGCGAGGCCGTCGACCCGCTCGCGCTCGACGGGATGGCGGAGCGAACGATCGTCGTCGGCTCCGCGTCCAAGGAGTTGCGGATGATCGGTTGGCGTGTCGGTTGGGTCGTCGCGCCGCCGGCGCTCGTCGACGACATCGGCCTCGTCTCCATCTCGAACGTCGTCTGTCAGGTCGGAATCGCGCAGACAGCGGTTGCGGTCGCACTCGAGGCGGGGAACGAGGACGTCGCTGCGGCTGCCGCGGAATGGGAGCGCCGCCGCGATCTGCTTCTCGTCGAGCTCGATGGGCTTCCCGTGATCCCTCCTCATGGGGGCTGGTCGATGCTGCTCGACGTTCGCGCGCTCGGTCACACGGCTGACGAGGCCTCGGAGCGGCTGTTTCGCCTCGGCCGAGTCGCCGCGACCCCGATGACGAACTGGGGCTCCGAGCGGGCCGGTGACTACGTGCGGTTCGTGTTCGCGAACGAGCCGTGCGAGCGCCTGCGCGGCTTCGGCGACCGTGTCCGCGCCGCTCTGCTGTAGGCCGGGGCGCCAGGGTGCCAGGGTGGTGGTGCCAGGGTGGTGGGGGGGGGGGGGGGGGGGGGGGGGGGGCGCGCGGCGGCGCGGGGGGCCGCGGGGGGGGGGGCGGGCGGGGGGGCGGGGGGGGGGGGCTCGGGGGGGGTTTGGGGGCCCGTGCCCCGGCCCCCCCCCGGGGGGGGGGCGCCCTCTCCGCCCACGAGCGCCTCAACCTTATGACCCGAACCC
>JAJAZN010000218.1 GCA_026785685.1 Thermoleophilia bacterium | reverse complement strand
TATCCTTTTGCGGGGCGCCCGAAGATTCGTCTTGGGCGAAGACGGAGTAGTAAGGTTCCCGGGGTGCAGATGACGTTGTGTGGATGGAGAGGATAGAGAGTAGCGACTCCGAGTGGCGGGTCTAGCTTACGCGGGAGCAGTACGTGGTCCTACGCGATGGCGCAAGCGTGCCTCCTTTCTCGTCGGAGCTCGTCGTTGTGGAGCAGCCGGGAACCTACGTATGCGCGGGCGGCGGGGCCGAGCTGTTCGACTCCGACGCACGGTACGAGTCCGAGTCCGGTTGGCCCGCGTTCTCCGCGCCCATGACTGACGACGCACTCACGGAGGAGGCCGACACGCGCGACGGAGTACCGCGCATCGAGGTGCGTTGCGCTCGCTGCGACGGTCATCTCGGCCACGTATTCCCTGACGGGCCTGGCCCCGACGGGCTGCGCTACTGCGTCAACACCGCGGCGCTCGACCTCGAGGAACGGTGAGCCCGGGATCATGAAGAGTCCCTTAAACCCCGCTCGAACTCATGCGGCGCTGCTGCTCGGCCAGCCACTCTACGCGGAGTCACTGCCCCCGAGAAGGAGAATCATGTCATGAACAAGGCCGCATTCCTCTTTGCACTCGCAGCCGTCGCGCTCGTTCCGACGATTGCGGCTGCTCAATCGCTTACCGGCCCGCAGACGGTCTCGGGAGCAAAGCCAGCGATCGAGATGAAGACCGGTAACCTCGGCAACGTCATCGCGACGCCGGGCAGGTACGGCGTCTACTACTGGAATGTCGAGAAGAAGGCAGGCGGCAAGATCAGGTGCACCGGCCAGTGCGCGGTCGTCTGGCCGCCTGTCTACGTCAAGGGCACAGTGCAGAAGCACATCAAGGGCGTGACGGCGACCTTCGGGACGATCAAGCGCGGCTCGAAGCGCCAGCTCACGGTGAACGGATTGCCCGCCTACACGTATCACGTCGACCCAGAGGGTGCCGTCCTCTGTGACAACGTCGACGGCTGGTTCGCCTTCCGCCCGAAGTAGCGCGGGTCATCGCAGCGTGTCGCATCGGTGGCCTCAGCGCACCGGTGCGACACGCGGTGCACTCACGATCCACTCCGCTCTACGCTTGCCGTGTGGAAGCGCAGCTCCTCGCCTGGTACGCCCGAGCCGGCCGCGACCTTCCGTGGCGCCACACCAACGACCCATACGCCATCCTCGTCAGCGAGGTGATGCTGCAGCAGACGCAGGTCGATCGGGTGGTGCCCCGCTACCTTGCCTGGCTCGAGCGGTGGCCGACAGCCGACGCACTTGCGGCCGCATCACCCGCCGATGTGATTCGCGCCTGGCAGGGACTCGGGTACAACCGGCGTGCGCTTGCGCTCCACCGGGCGGCACAGTGGATCGCAGCAGAGGGCTGGCCAAGAGATCTGACGCTCCTCCCCGGCGTTGGACCGTACACCGCTGCAGCGATACGCAACTTCGCGCTCGGAGAGAACGTACTCCCGCACGACGTCAACGTCGACCGTGTCGAGCGCCGCACCGGTCACAGTTTCACGGGGGCCGCCGCGCAGGCGCTCATGGATCTTGGGGCAACCGTCTGTCTCGCTCGGATCCCTCGCTGCGACGCGTGCCCGCTGCAGGCCACATGCCCCTCGCGAGGAACCCACGACGAGCCAACTCGCAAGCAGAGCCGATTCGAGGGGTCGTTCCGCCAGCGTCGGGCCACGACCCTCCGGCTCGTGGCAGCGTCGCCCATGCCGGCTGACGGACTCGATCGTGAGGCCGTGGACGCTCTTGCAAGGGACGGCCTCGTCGTCGTCCTCGGCGACGGGACCGTCGTCCTTCCCTCGGGGTAACACGGAATTCATCCTCCTGTAAGGCCCTGTCGCCACAATGCGACACATGGCAATCGTTCTTGTCGTCGATGATGAGCCGATCGTGCGCGAAGTCGTCGTGCGCTACCTGAAGCGCGAGGGGCACACGACGCTCGAGGCCGACCACGGCGACCGCGCGCGCGAGATGCTCGAGCAGGAGACGCCCGACATCGTGGTCCTCGATGTCATGCTCCCCGGTACGGATGGCCTCGAGCTCTGCCGCTGGATCCGGTCGCGCTCCGAGCTACCCGTGATCCTCCTCACCGCGCGCGGCGAGGAGGCCGATCGCATCGTCGGCCTCGAGCTCGGTGCCGACGACTACGTCACAAAGCCGTTTTCGCCGCGCGAGCTTGCCGTGCGCGTGAGAACGGTTCTCCGCCGCTCGGCTCCGGCCCAGGATGCCGAAGCGCGACTCTCCTTTGGCGACATCGAGATCGATACGCGCACGCGTGACGTGCACAAGGGTGGAACGGAGATCCGCCTCACGGCGAAGGAGTTCGACCTCCTCGCGTTCCTTGCGGGCAACCCCCGGCGTGTCTTCGGGCGCGACCAGCTGATGAGCAGGGTCTGGGGATACGAGGCGGCGCTCGACACCGGGACGGTGACCGTGCATGTCCGGCGACTGCGCGAGAAGATCGAGACGAATCCCTCCGAGCCGGCGCACCTGCAGACCGTGTGGGGCGTCGGCTACCGACTGGTGCCCTAGCGAATGATCTGGAACGCCGTTGTTGTTGCATTGATCACGCTCGGCGTCGGGCTGATCCTCTCTCTGGGGCTACGAGCTCTCCCGACGGTGCGCCTGCAGCTGATGGGACTCGCCGCCCTCGCCGTCTGCCTCCCGCTCACGGTCGTGCTCCTGTCCGGATGGGTCATGTTCCACATGGGCGACGACGTGAAGATCCTCGCCATGCTTGCGGCGTCGGCGACAGTTGCGATGATCGGCGGGCTCGTCCTTGCCCGTTCAATCGCCAGTTCGATCGACAGCGTTCGTGACGCCGCGGTTGCCCTGTCGAACGGGGACCTGACGGTCAGGGCGCCCGAAACGGGGCCGAACGAGGTTGCCGATATGGCCGAGTCATTCAACGAGATGGCGGCTAACATCGAGGAGCTCTTCGATGCCCGGCGCGAGCTCGTCGCCTGGGCGAGCCACGACCTCCGCACACCGCTCGCGAACATGCAGGCAATGCTCGAGGCGCTCGAGGACGGGCTCGCAGAGCCGGCAGACTACCTGCCCGCGCTCGGCGACCAGGTTCGTGCGTTGACGTTGCTCGTCGATGACCTTTTCGAACTGGCTCGCATCGATGCCGGCGCACTGACGCTCGAGCTCCACGCAGCCCCGCTCGTCGACGTCGTCTCCGCATGCATTCGGGGCGTCTCAGCCGAGGCCGTGCAACGGCAGGTCTCGCTCAACTCGGAGGTCGACTCGGAGGCGATCGCGCGATTCGTGCCCGAGAAGGTGGAGCGCGTACTCCTCAACCTTCTCACCAATGCGCTCCGACACACGCCGTCCGACGGAGCGGTTGCCGTGCGGGTCGAGCCCGATCACGACACCGTGCGAGTGACGGTCGAGGACACCGGTGAAGGGCTCGACGACGAGGCGGAGAGACGGATGTTCGATCGCTTCTGGCGAAGCGACCCGGCGCGATCGCAACGCGGTGCGGGCCTTGGGCTCGCGATCGCCCGCGGGCTCGTCGAGGCCCAGGGGGGACGGATCTGGGCAGAGAACCGCCCCGGTGGCGGCGCCCGGGTCTGCTTCACTCTGCCGGCTGCCTGATCGGAGGGAAGCCGAGCGGGCCGACCTCCAGGTGGCAACGTGTGCGCTGCGCGAGACCTTGCAGCGGCTCGGGCAAGGCGCGCGGCAACCCGCAAGGGAACCGCGGGCGATACGACCCGGTCGTGCGCCCGCGCGCGCCCCGCCCGCCCCCCCGCCGCCCCCCCCGCCCCCCACCACCCCCCCCGGGGGGGGGGGGGGCCCCCGCGGGGGACCCGGCCCCCCCATGTGCCCCCCGGGGGGGG
>JAJAZN010000217.1 GCA_026785685.1 Thermoleophilia bacterium | reverse complement strand
GAGCAGGCTCGCGCCGCGCACGACGCGGGTGCGTCGTTCGCCGTCGCGCCGGGCACGAACGAGGAGGTCGTCCGCACCTGTGCGGAGCTCGGCCTGCCGTTCTTCCCTGGCGTAGCGACCGCGTCGGAGATCGAGCGTGCGCGTGTCCTCGGCCGTCACGTTGTGAAGGTGTTCCCGGCTGCGCAGGTCGGTGGAACGGCCTTCCTCCGAGCCGTCTCGGTGACGTACCCCGACGTCGGCTTCATCCCAACGGGAGGCATCGACGCCTCCAACCTCGGTGACTACCTCGCCGTTCCCTCCGTCGTCGCGTGCGGCGGCAGCTGGCTCGTGCGGCCGGAGCTCGTACGCGAGGGTTGCTTTGACGAGATCGAGCGGCTCGCCCGCGAAGTGAGCGTCCTGTGAGCTCCCTCGCGACCCTACGCTCCGTCGACGAGTGCCGCTTCGATCTCGTCTCGCTCGGCGAGGTGATGCTGCGCCTCGACCCGGGGGAGGGGCGGATCGAGACGACGCGCTCGTTCACGGCGTGGGAGGGGGGCGGCGAGTACAACGTCGCCCGCGGCCTCAAGCGCTGCTTCGGCCTCCGGACGGCAATCGTCACTGCGCTCGCGGACAACCCCGTCGGCCGCCTCGTCGACGACCTCATCTACCAGGGCGGCGTCGAGCGGGCACACCTCGGCTGGATTCCCTACGACGGTGTCGGGCGCGCGGTGCGGAACGGGCTTAACTTCACCGAGCGCGGCTTCGGTGTGCGCGGCGCGGTCGGCGTCTCCGATCGCGGCCATACGGCCGCCTCGCAGATGCGACCCGGCGACGTCGACTGGGAGCAGATCTTTGGCCGCGACGGCGCGCGGTGGTTCCACTGCGGCGGCATCTTCGCGGCGCTCTCGGAGACGACGGCCGATGTCGCGCTCGAGGCGATGGAGGTTGCGCAGCGCCACGGGACGGTCGTCTCCTACGACCTCAACTATCGCCCGTCGCTCTGGAAGTCGAGCGGCGGCTCTGCCCGGGCAGCCGAGGTGAACAGGCGGCTCGTCGAGCGCGTCGACGTCCTGCTCGGCAACGAGGAGGACTTCTCCGCCGCGCTCGGGTTCGAGATCGAGGGTGCCGATGAGAACCTGCTACACCTCGACCTCGATGCGTATGCGCGCCTGCTCGAACAGGTGATGGCGGCGTACCCGCGACTCGCGGGCGTCGCGACGACGCTGCGTGAGGTACGGAGCGCGACCGTGAACGAATGGTCCGCCGTCTGCCGCACGCGCAACGACTTCCACCCGGGCCCGCGGTACGAGAGCCTCGAGATCCTCGATCGTGTCGGCGGCGGCGACTCGTTCGCGTCCGGGCTCTTCTACGGCCTCCTCAACGGCTGGGATCCCGAGCGGTCGCTCGCCTACGGCGTCGCCCACGGCGCGCTCGCGATGACGACGCCGGGAGACACCTCGATGGCGACCCTGGCCGAGGTCGAGCGGCTCGTCGCCGGCGGCTCCGCGCGCGTTCAGCGGTAGAGGTCTAGCCGAACGGGTCGTATCCGACCTCGCCGGCTGCGATCGCGCGGTTCAGCTCGAGGAGGCGGCGGTTCGTCTCGTCGGGGTCGTGCGCGACCGAGCGGGGCCAGCCGTAGGCCTCAGCGACCGCCTCGTCGAGCTCCGCGTGGAGGTCGGCAAGATCGCGCGAGGCGCCGTCGTCGACCGATCTCCTCGCCGGTCAGCGCCACGTCAAGAGATCGTCAGCTGTTCTTCCGGAACGGCGAAGTAGGTCTGCTGCATCAGCAGTCGGCCCACTCGCTCGAGCTCGCGCTCCGCCTCTCTCAGCGCCTCCACGAGATGCGCGTCGGCGCCGTCCTTCCCAATCAGCTTCGCGGCTCGTTCCGCCCGCAAGCGCGCCTCGGAGATATAGAGGAGCGTCTTCTCGATCTCGGAGAAATGCGCTTCGTTCACTGCTCCATCCTACGCCTCGGCGCGGACACCGTTTGTGCCGACTCTGTGTCGGTTGGCGCCGATCGATCGCCGACCGGACTAGTCTCCACGGTCATGGCACGCGCGCCCGCCGAGATCCCAGACGTCGTCGTCATCGGTGGCGGGATCGCCGGGCTTACCGCTGCTCACGCGCTCCGCGACCGCGACGTCGTCCTCCTCGAGGCGGCCGACAGGGCCGGCGGGCGGATCTTCTCCGAACGCCGCGGCGAGAACTGGCTCAACTTCGGAGCGCACGTCTTCGGTGGCGAGCACTCGAGTTCCGGGCAGTTACTCCGAGAGCTCGGCGTGCGTGCGGAAGCCGTCCCCGGGCGCCTCGCCGCAGTGTCGCTCAACGGCAAGCTCGTCTCGACCGGGCCGGTCGAGAGCTTCCCATTTCGGCTCCCGATGTCTCTTCGCTCGCGCGCGGCTCTCGTGCGAACGGGCCTCAGACTCCGCCTCGCCGTTCGCGCGTACGCGAAGATCGCGGCGCCGCGCGACGGGGAGAATCCGGCCGCTCGCCAGCAGCGAATGCTCGAGTTCATGGATGATCGCTCGTTCGCGGAGTTCTCGGGGGTGGTACCCGAGGACGTCGATCTGCTCTTCCGCTCGACGCTGACGCGGTCGTCGGGCGAGCCAGAGGAGCTCGCGGCGGGTTACGGCGTCGGGTACTTCCATCTCGTCTGGGATCGGAAAGGCGGCCTCTCGCGGAATATCCTCGGCGGCTCCGGGGTCGTGATCGACGCGCTCGCGGCTGCGCTCGGAGATCGTGTGCGCCTCGGTGCCCGCGCGACCTCGGTTACGCGCGTGGCGAGCGGCGTGCGTGTCGAGATCGAGGGAGCGGAGCCAATCGAGGCGAAGGCAGCGATCGTCGCAACCCCCGCGTACACGACACGCGAGATCGTCTCCGACCTCCCTACCGACACGGCCGCGGCACTCGGGGCGATTCCCTACGGCCCCTACGTGGTCGGCTCGATTCTCACGAGCGAGACCGCGGCGATGCCCTGGGACGATATCTACGCCCTCGCCACGCCGAAGCGCTCGTTCAGCATGCTCTTCAACACGACGAACGTTCGTCGTGCGGGCGAGGCCGCTCGGTTGCCCGGGGGAAGCTTCATGGTCTACGCGGCGGCAGACTTCGCGCGCCGCCTCGAGCACCTCGACGACGCCGCTATCGAGGCGGCGTTCCTCGCCGACCTCCACGCCGTGCTGCCCGCGACGCGGGGTATCGTCGAGGAGGTCGTAATCAAGCGCTGGAACGCGGGGTTGCCGTTTCCTCGCGTCGGCCGCGCCGCGCTGCAAGAAAGACTCACCCGCTCGCTCGCCCCGATCTGGCTTGCCGGCGACTACCTCGGCACCTGGTACACGGAGACGGCGGTGCAGACGGCGCTCGCGGCGGCGGCAGGCGCCAGGGCGCTTGTCACGGGCCCCGATCGCATCTAGACTCACAGTGTGGAACAATCGTTCCACCCCGTGAGAATTGGATCCTCTCGTGACCGTGCACACCGGAACCCAGTCGATGGAGCGCGGAGCGCAGCTGCTCGTGCACGTCGTCGAGGAGGACGAGGCGCCGACGGTCGGCGAGCTCGCACAGCTCGCGGGCCTGCCGAAGAGCACGACGTCTCGTCTTGTCGGAGCACTCGAACGTCAGGGCCTCGTCCAGCGCGATCCGGCGCGCGGCGCCATCAAGCCCGGCCCCGTGCTGCTGCGCTACGCCCGCAAGGAGACCTCCGGACTCGACCTGGTCGAGCTCGCAGCCGGCGCCCTCGAGCGCCTTGCGCGCGCGAGCGGTGAGACGGTCAACCTCGGCGTCGCCACGTCGACCGCCGTGGAGATGCTCGACCAGCGCGACAGCCGCCACATCCTCGGCTCGACGAACTGGGTCGGCCAGCGCGTGCCTCATCACGGCTCGGTGATTGGCAAGGTCTTCCTCGCCGGTGGAGCCCTGCCGATTCCCGACGGTCCGCTCGAGCCGCTCGCGCCCCGGACGATCACCGACCCCGCCGAGCTCCGACGCGACCTCGAGCGCACTCGCGCCCGCGGCTACGCGACCGCCATCGACGAGCTCGAGCCCGGCCTCTGGGCCGTTGCTGCTCCCGTGCGGGACGCGGGCGGCACGGTCATTGCTGCGTTGAGCATCTCCGGACCCACCGTCCGCCTCCACGACGGCCTGCTCGACGAGCTCGGCCGGCTGGCTCGCGACGAAGCTTCCACCCTGTCAATCCGTATCGGCTACGACGATCTGAAACGAGGTGCTGCATGAGCGACGAAGAGATCGATCTCAACGCCCTGTCCGACGAGGATCTCGTCACCCAGATGCACGACGATCTCTACGACGGCCTGGCGCCGGAGATCGCGGAGGGAACGAACATTCTGCTCGGCCGCGGTTGGGCTCCCGACAAGGTGCTCAACGAAGCCCTCGTCGGTGGGATGCGGATCGTCGGGATCGACTTCCGCGACGGGATCCTCTTCGTACCGGAGGTATTGCTCGCGGCGAACTCGATGAAGGCCGGGATGACGATTCTCCGGCCACTCCTCGCCGAGACCGGCGTCGAGCGGATCGGCAAGGTCGTAATCGGCACCGTGAAGGGCGACATCCACGACATCGGCAAGAACCTCGTCGCGATGATGCTCGAGGGTGCCGGCTTCGAGGTGATCGACCTCGGCATCAACACGCCCGTCGAGCAGTATCTCGAGGCGCTCGAGGAGCACCAGCCCGAGATCCTCGGGCTCTCCGCGCTCCTGACCACGACGATGCCGTACATGAAGGTCGTCATCGACACGCTCAAGGAGAAGGGTCTCCGCGACGATTACATCGTCCTCGTTGGTGGGGCGCCGCTGAACGAGGAGTTCGGCGCGGCGATCGGCGCAGATGCCTATTGCCGTGACGCGGCTGTCGCGGCCGAAACGGCGCAGGCGCTCGTACTCGCGCGCCGCGCGGCGGCGAAGTTGAATTGATCGAGGCGGCAGCACCGGATTTTGTCGAGGCCGAGGTCGCGTTCGGGGCGGCCGGGCGCCCCGACGTCCTGATTCTCGCCTGCGGGGCGATCGCCCGCGAGGTACTCGCCGTGATTTCCCTGAATGGCTGGACGCATGTGGACGTCAAGTGCCTCCCCGCGAAGCTCCACAATACGCCGAAGGAGATCGCCGGAGCGGTCGACGCGAAGCTGACCGAGTTGAAGGGACGCTACGACCGGGTGTTCGTCGCCTACGCCGACTGTGGCACCGCGGGGGCGCTCGACGTCGTTCTCGACCGGCATCGCGTCGAGCGCCTGCCGGGCGCTCACTGCTACGGCTTCCTCGCCGGCAACGACGCCTGGGACACGATGCAGGAGGAGGAGCCCGGCACGTACTACCTGACCGACTTTCTCGCGCGCCACTTCGAAGCGCTCATCGTGAGGCCCTACCGGTTCGACACGAACCCCGAGCTGATCGAGATGATGTTCGGCAACTACAAGCGCCTGATCTACCTCGCGCAGACCGACAATCCGAATCTGCGCGAGCGGGCGATGGCTGCGGCGGAGCTGCTCGGGCTCGCCTACGAGGAGCGCAGGACGGGATACGGAGAGTTGCAGCCATCGCTCGTCCAGTTTGTGAACGTGGGTGCCCGTGCCTGAGTTGACGGTGATCTCGTGGCGGGACATCCCCGCGCAGGTGACGGTCGGCAAGGGACGCGGTGCTGCTCGCATTCAGCTCTCGGAACGGTTCCAGGAAGCGATCGACGCTGCAGCGATGCGCGCCGGGCTGATCGGCACGGACGCGTACCTGGAGGAGTGGCGGCGCGAGTCGCGGCCCTGTGGAGACGATGTCGAATCCGAGGTGGCGGGCGTGGCCGCGCAGCTCGAGTCCGAGTACACCGACGAACGACTCGAGCGACTGGCTCGCGCGAGCGGAGAAGAGGAGCGCGCGTGACTGAGACAGTTCTTTCGTCGGCGACGAGGGAGGTCGTGATCGGGTTCGACCGCCCCTTTGTGATCATCGGCGAGCGAATCAATCCGACCGGCCGTAAGAAGCTCGCAGAGGAGATGAAGGCGGGCAACTTCGAGACCGTGATCGCCGACACGATCGCCCAGGTCGAGGCGGGCGCGCAGATGCTCGACGTCAACGCGGGCATTCCGCTGGCCGACGAGCCCGCGATCCTGCGCCACACGATCGAGCTCGTGCAGTCGATCACGGACGTGCCGCTGTCGATCGACTCGTCGATCGTCGAGGCGCTCGAGGCAGGGCTCTCGGTCTACCAGGGGAAGGCGCTCGTCAACTCCGTCACCGGCGAAGACGAGCAGATGGAGCGCGTTCTGCCACTCGTCGCAAGGTACGGCGCTGCGGTCGTTGCCATCTCGAACGACGAGACGGGCATCTCCGAGGACCCCGACGTCCGGTTCGAGGTGGCACGGAAGATCGTCTCGCGGGCCGCCGATTACGGGATCCCGAAGGAAGACATCGTCGTCGACCCGCTGGTGATGCCGATCGGCGCCATGGGGACGGCCGGGCGCCAGGTCTTTCAGCTCGTGCGGCGACTGAAGGAGGAGCTCGGCGTCAACTCGACCTGTGGCGCGTCGAACGTCTCGTTCGGGCTGCCCAATCGGCCCGCATTGAACGCCGCATTTTTGCCGATGGCGATCGCGTCTGGACTGACGTCAGCGATCACGAGCCCTCTGCACGACGAGGTGCGCTTCGCGATCTGGGCGGCCGACGTGATGAACGGCAACGACGACAACTGCGCGGACTGGATCGCCCGCAACAGCGAGTCGGGCGAGGCGGCACAAACGGGCCGTCGCGGCGGCCGTGAGGGCAGGCGGAGGACAGCGTCGGCGTGAGCGCTCGCGTCATACGCGGTCGGCGGGCTTTGGCCGGGCGACGGATGGGGGAGCGTTTGCGTTCTCCGTTGGCGGTCGTCGCCAGGATGAATCCTGGCTTGGTGGCGTCTTGTGTGGGTCGCCTGGCTTCTCCGTTGGCGGTCGTCGCGGCGCTCTTCGAAGGTCGCCGGGGGTGAGCCCCGCGGCCGGCCGGGGGGGTGGCGTTTAAACCAAAGGCGCGGGCCCCCATTTTTTTATTGGGTTT
>JAJAZN010000216.1 GCA_026785685.1 Thermoleophilia bacterium | reverse complement strand
TCCGCGTCGCGGTGGACGGGGCGCGGCGGCGACCGTGAGACTATCCGCTGGGGCGTCACCTGGAGCTCGCGGGCGCGGGGGGGGAGATTGGGTTTGACGTGAGCGGGCGCGCGCGCGACCACCTCACCCTCGACCTGGAGGACGAACTCGTTTCGGATTTCCTTCGCAAGCTCCGCGGCCTGCGGAGCGTGCTCGGGGTTGATCACGAGCTGGATGATGCCGCTGCGATCACGTAGATCGACGAAGACGAGGCCTCCATGGTCTCGACGGCGCCCGACCCAGCCCGCAAGCGTCACGCGTGATCCGACGTGCTCCTCGCGGAGCTCGCCGCACATCATGTCGCGCCAGCTCATGTCGACAGTCTGCCGACGATGTCGGCGTGGGCGACCGGTTCGTCAGCATGACCCTGGCGCCGGAGGGTTGCGCCGTCGGCCCGCACAACGACGGTGGCGGCAGCACCGAGTCGCGCCGCCTGCGTCAGCTGACCCTTCAAGGAACGTCCTGCGAAGTCGGTATCGGCTGCCGTGCCACGCCTTCGGAGCTCGGCGAGCCACTCCGCGACCTCCGTTCTCGGCGCCCCATCCTCGAGCGCGAAGAAAACGCCGATGGACGGCGGCTCCGCCGTCGCACCCGCGTCCTCCATCGCGATCAGCAATCGCTCGAGGCCGGCTCCGAAGCCGACGCCTGGCGTCGACGGCCCTCCGATCTCCTCGACGAGCCCGTCGTAGCGTCCGCCTCCCGAGATCGTCGAGTTCTCGTTCTCCATCGGCCCGATGAACTCCCACGTGGTCCGCGTGTAGTAGTCGAGGCCCCGGACAAGCGTCGGAACGAGCGTGTAGGCGACGGCTGTGGCATCGAGATCGGCTCGGACGCGGGCGAACTTCTCCACGCACTCCTCGCAGAGCGATTCCCCGATCTTGGGTGCCTCGCCGAGCGCGAGGCGCACGGATTCCGGCTTCGCCAGGTAGTTGTCGAACACGCGCAGGGGGCTCGTGGTGACCTTCGCTCTCGTCTCCCGGTCGAGCCGGTGCTCGTTCGTTGCGAGCCACGCACGAAGCACTTCGAGATACGCCGGACGACAGATGCTGCAGCCGATCGAGTTCAGCTCGAGGTGGTATGAGGACACGCCGAGACGGTGCAGCAGCGTGTCGTAGAGCTGAATGAGCTCGGCATCGATTGCCGGGTCGTCGGTTCCGATCGCCTCGACAGATGCTTGCCAGTGCTCCCGGTACCGACCCTTCCCCGGTGCGCCGTAGCGATACATCGGCGCGATGGTGAAGAGTTTCACGGGTTGCGGCTCGCGGTGCATTCCGTGTTCGACGTAGGCGCGACAGATCGGCGCAGTGCCCTCCGGGCGCAGCGTGAGAGGACGGGCCGAGCGGTCCGTGAAGCTGTACATCTCCTTCTGCACGACGTCCGATCCCTGGCCCGAGGTACGGGCGAACAGGGCAGTGTCTTCGAACACGGGCGTCAGGATCTTCCGGTAGCCGTAGAGAGCGCAAAGGCTCTCGATCTCACCGGTCAGTCGCTGCCAGAAGGGCATCTCGGCGGGGACGACATCGTGCGTGCCCTTGGGTCGCTCGATCCGGCCGCTCATCCGGTAGCCCTGTCCGCGCGGAGGCCTGCGAGGAACGGGTTCGTCTGCAGCTCGGCTCCGAGGGTCGTCTCGGGGCCGTGACCGGGATGGACGACGGTGGACGGTGGGTACGCGTCGAGAAGGGTCGTGATCGACGACTCGAGCGTATCCCAGTCACTCCCCGGGAAGTCGGTGCGGCCAACCGAGCCTGCAAACAGCACGTCGCCCGAGAACAGCTCACCGTTCGCGAAGAACGCGACGTGTGCCGGGGAGTGCCCGGGAACCGCCGTCACCGCGAACGTCATGCCCGCGGCGTCGATCGTCTCGCCACCGTCGAGCCAGACATCAGCAGTTGCCGGCCGGATCGCGAGCCCGGGGGGCGTGAACGCTTCCGGCTCCTCGATCAGAATCCGCTCGCCGGCTGGTGCATACACGGGAGCGCCCGAGCGCTCGGCCAGATCGGCAAGGCTGACGATATGGTCGTAGTGACCGTGGGTCACGAAGATGGCCGTGCAGCGTGCGTCGACGACGTCGAGCGCACTCAGGATCGCTGCCGCATCGCCGCTCGGGTCGACGACGACGGCCTCGCTCGCGTCGACCGAAGCGCGCACGACGTACGTATTCGTCCCGATCGGGCCGAGCTCGAGCTGGTCGACGGCAAGTGACATCGCCGTCGAGTGTAGAGGCTCCTCGGCGACCGGCAGCGCCACGAGGAGTGAGGGGAGATGTCCTGCGCAGCGCGAGGCTGGGATTCGAGCCGAGGACGCGATACGGTACTCTCGTGCAGTCGTGGAATCTCCTCGAGATCGAAGCACCGGAGGGAATCCGGTCGCCTTCGGTTCTCCACTCGGGGGACGCGCGCGCAATCGCCCTGCGACTCCTCCCGGGCCAGACGCTCGGAGACCACCGCGTCCGCGAGCGCGCGTGGGTAACGGTCGTCGAAGGCGAGGTCGAAGTCGTCTGCGGCACCGCGCGAACCGTCGTGAACGAGGGCACGCTCGTCATGTTCGATCCGGGCGAGGTCCACTCGGTCAGAAGCGCGGGCGGCGCCCGACTGTTGCTGCTCCTCGCCCCGTGGCCCGCGTCCGGGCACTACGCGGACGGGGAGGCCTCACAGCAGGCGGAGTGACCGACTCTCCCGGGTGCTGAACTAGCTCTTGTTGAGCCGCTTCTGCTGTTGCCGCCAGACGACCCGATCCATGAAGTAGCTGAATGGGATGAAGACGGCGAGCAGAAGCATGCTCTGGACAAACGCGCCGACGTAGGTGATCTTGCCGCCGCCGAGGAGGAGCACGGTGGCAAAGAAGATCGGCGCGAAGATGGCACCGCGCTTGAGCACCTTGTTCCAGGACGGCGGCTGAGCCGTGCGGCCCCGACGGGCGCCTCCCTTCGTCGAGGATGTCGACTTCTGCGCCTTTGACGCAGTGCCCTTGCTGCCACGCCCGACGGGCTTCCGGGGTTCCTCCTCCTTCTCGACGGGGCGCTCGACACCGTCCTCGTCGACGTACATGAGCTCGTAGTCGTGCCGCTTCTCCTTGGCACGTCGCTTGCGCTGCTTCTGGGTCGCCATTACGTGGAGTATGCCGTTCGGCGGAACGCCACCGCACCGCTCTCGATCACCGTATGGACGACATCGCCCGCAAGGTGGTAGGCGACGTGCCGCCAGTCGGGGGCCTCGAGAAGCACGATGTCCCCGGCGAACCCGGGGCTCAGCCGACCGATCGTGTCCGCCGAAGCGAGCACGTGCGCTGCGTTCACCGTAGCCGCGACGAGTGCCTCCTCAGGGGCGAGGTGGAGCTGCGTGCAGGCGAGAGAGAGGACGAGCGGGAGGCTGTCGCAAAATGCACTGCCCGGGTTGAAGTCCGTCGCGAGCGCGATCAGGCCGCCCGCGTCTGCAAGCGCGCGGGCCGGTGGCATCGGCCGCGAGAGGAACATCGCGCTCGCCGGCAGCAGCACGCCGGTGACGTCGCTTGCGGCGAGCTGAGCAACGCCCGCCGACCCTGTCACCTCGAGATGGTCGACGGAGCGCGCGCCGAGCTCGATCGCGAGCTCGATCGCGCCGGATTCGGTGAACTGGTCACCGTGCAGGCGAAGCGCGAGCCCTGCTCCGGAGCACGCCTCGAGGTAGCGGCGCGACTGCGCGGCATCGAACGATCCCCGTTCGAGAAAGACATCGGCCGCCTCGGCGATCGCCGCGGCCTCCGGGAGAACTTCGGCGAGCAGAAAATCCACATAGGCGTCTGCACCGTCGAACTCCGGCGGCACCGTGTGCGCGCCGAGCCAGGTCGGCACGCCGCCCGCGGCGCGGACGGCTCGTAACTGGGCCAGCTCGGTGTCATGGTCGAGGCCGTAACCCGACTTGCCCTCGAACGTCGTCGTGCCGTGAGCGCGCATCCACTCGCGGTGCTTCATCGTGATCCGCGTCAGCTCGGCCTCGTCGGCGGCACGCGTCGCTCGCACCGTCGAGAGGATGCCGCCGCCGGCAGCATGAAGCTCCTCGTACGAGGCTCCGCCCGCCCGAAGTGAGAACTCGTTGACTCGATCGCCACCGAAGCAGGCATGCGTGTGGCAATCGACGAGGCCGGGAATCGCACAGAGGCCGCGGCCGTCGATCTCCTCGATGCCGGCTGGGAGGTCGGCTGGAAGCTCGATCATCCGACCCACGCTCTCGACACGTCCGTTTCGACAGACGATGTATGCGCTCTCGATGACGTGCACGTCCCGGAGCGCCGCCCCACGAAGAGGCCCTCCTGAGCCGGCCGGCGTCGCAACCTGAGCCAGGTCGCGAATCAGCAGATCGCTCATCCTCCGCCGGTTTTCGAGGAACTCGCGCCTGCCGCACCACCACGAACACTCGGTAGGTCGAGGCCACCGTTACGGGCGGCGTCGAGTGCATCGGCGTAACCGGCATCGGCGTGACGCATGACACCCGTCCCGGGGTCGGCCGCGAGCACGCGCTCCAGCCGATCTTCGGCGTCTGACGTTCCGTCCGCCAGCACGACCATGCCGCTGTGGATGGAGTTGCCGATCCCGACGCCGCCGCCATGGTGCACGCTGACCCAGGTCGCACCGGCAGCCGTGTTCAGCAACGCGTTCAGAATCGGCCAGTCTGCGATCGCGTCGGAGCCATCGAGCATCGCCTCGGTCTCGCGGTAGGGCGACGCGACCGAGCCCGAGTCGAGATGGTCGCGACCGATCACGACGGGGGCCGAAACGCGCCCTGAGCGCACGAGCTCGTTGATCGCAATCCCTGCTTTCGCGCGGTCGCCGTATCCGAGCCAGCAGATCCGGGCGGGCAGACCCTGGAACGCGACCTTCTCGGGTGCCATCGCGAGCCACCGTTGCAGAAGGATGTCGTCGGGGAACAACCCCAGGAGCTCGCGGTCGATCACCTCGATGTCGGCCGGGTCACCGGAAAGCACGGCCCACCGAAACGGCCCGATCCCGCGGCAGAAGAGTGGCCTGATATAGGCCGGGACGAAGCCCGGGTATGAGAACGCCTCCGTCAGCCCTCCCGCATACGCCTCCCCTCGCAGATTGTTGCCATAATCGAAAACATAGCAACCCATCCGGACGAAGTCGCACATGGCGCGGACATGCGTCACGATCGACTGAGAGGCGAGCTCCAGGTAGCGCTTCGGGTCTCGCTCTCGGAGCGCTGCTGCCTCCTCGAACGGCACCTCTGCAGGCACATAGCCGGTGAGCGGATCGTGAGCGGCGGTCTGGTCGGTGACGAAGTCGAAGTGCTCGCCGCGCGCGACGAGTTCCGGGAAGACATCTGCCGCATTCCCGAGCAGGGCAACCGAGAGAGGAGTCCCCGCCGCCGCGGCTGCACGAATGCGCGCCACGGCGTCATCCAGGGACGAGGCCTGCTCGTCGACGTATCGCGTCGCGAGCCGCCGGTCGATCGACCGCTGGTCGACATCCACGCAGAGAATTGCGGCACCCGCCAGCGTCGCTGCAAGCGGCTGAGCACCCCCCATCCCTCCGAGGCCTGCAGTCAGAACGGTGCGCCCCGACAGGTCAGCAGAGCCGAAATGCACCTCGCCCGCCGCGCAGAACGTCTGGTATGTCCCCTGGAGGATCCCCTGCGTCCCGATGTAGATCCACGAACCCGCCGTCATCTGCCCGAACATCGTCAGCCCTTCGCTCTCGAGCCGGCGGAACTCATCCCACGTCGCCCACTTCGGCACGAGCAGCGAGTTCGCGATCAGCACCCGTGGCGCGCATGTGTGCGTTCGGAACACGCCAACCGGCTTCCCCGATTGCACGAGCAGCGTCTCGTCGTCGCGAAGGCGCAGGAGCGTCGCGACGATGTCCCGGAGCGCCTGGTGCGATCGGGCAGCCCGCCCCGAACCACCGTAGACGACCAGATCCTCGGGGTGCTCCGCTACCTCGGGGTCGAGGTTGTTCAGCAGCATCCGGAGCGGCGCCTCGGTCTGCCACGAGAGTGCGTTGAGCTCGGTTCCGCGCGGGGCGCTGATCGCCGAGAGATCCCCACAGAGGGCCTCGACCCTTTCATCGACATGCGTCATGACTCTGTCCCTCCGGTTCCGGCCTCACGTCGATTTCCGTTTCCGTTTCCCTGTCCTGCTCCATTCACCGTCCCGGTCGCCCCGCCGACCGCCGGCCGCGCCGCTGCCTTGGTGCCAGTCGCCTCGACCTCGGCGACCAACGCAGCCGCCACCAGCTCACGCTCCTGGATTCGACGGCGGAACTTCCACCAGCTCCAGCCGGATGCGAGGAGCCAGAAAACGATCGCGGCACCAGTCGCTTTCACAAGGCTGCCTCCAGTGACGCCTGCGAGCACGACCAGAATCACAGCCATGATCCCGTAAACGATCGCGGAATCGCGGTACGGATGGGCCGGAAGCGGCCGCTCTTCGTGCTCGTGGCGCGTCATCAGTTGATCTCCCCACATCCCGCCTCGACCGCGGCGAGCAGGCTGCCGTCACGAACGGCGTCGGCGACGCGCTCGATGTCGGCGGACAGCGAGCGGTCCTCGAGCAGCCTCTCCGATAGCGTCCGGACCTGGGCGCGCGCGGCAGCGACACCACGCCCCGGCTGCAACGGAGCCAGGAATTCGACTGCCTGTGCACCCGCGATCAGCTCGATCGCAAGTGACTGCTCGGCGTTCGAGAGCACCCGCAGCGCCTTGAGGCCGGCGGCGTTACCCATCGAGACGTGATCCTCCTGCCCGGCACTCGTGGGGATCGAGTCCACGCTCGCCGGATGAGCGAAGACCTTGTTCTCGGAAACGAGCGATGCAGAGACGTACTGCAGGATCATCATTCCCGAATTGACCCCACCCTCGCGCGTCAGAAACGGCGGCAGTCCCTCCGAGAGGCTCGGATTGACCATCCTCTCGACACGGCGTTCGGAGATGCTCGCCAGCTCGGCGACCGCGATGGCCAGGCAGTCGAGCGCGAAGGCAACAGGCTGCCCGTGAAAGTTGCCGTTCGAGACGATCTCGCGTTCCTCGAGAAGGACGAGCGGATTGTCCGTCGCGGCGTTGATCTCGATCGAGACGGTCCGCTCCACGTAGTCGAGAAGATCGCGACTGGCACCGTGCACCTGAGCGGCACACCGCAGCGAGTACGCGTCCTGCACCTTGTCGCACCACCGGTGGGATTCGAGGATCGCCGAGCCGTCGAGCAGGAGGCGCACATTCGCGGCGGAGGTGACCTGGCCCGCATGTGGCCGGGCGGCGTGGATTGCGGGGTGAAAGCTCGTCAGCGAGCCCTGGAGCGCCTCGAGCGACATCGCGCACGCCACGTCGGCGGTTCGCGCGAGTCGAAGAGCCCGGCTCAGCCCGAGGGCAGCCATCGCGCACATGAACTGCGTGCCGTTGATGAGAGACAGCCCCTCCTTCGCCTGCAGTCGAACCGGTTCGAGCCCCGCCGCTGCGAGCGCGGCAGCACCGGGCATCCTGACGCCGTCGAAGAACGCCTCGCCCTCGCCGACGAGCGGCAAGGCGAGGTGCGCGAGGGGCGCGAGGTCGCCGCTCGCTCCGACCGAGCCCCGGGCCGGGACGTACGGGACGATGCCGGCGTTCAGAACATCGAGGAGCCGCTCCACGGTCTCCACACGAGCGCCCGAATATCCCTTGGCGATCGCGTTGGCCCTCAGGACCATCGCCGCACGCACGACCTCGTCCGGATACGGAGCGCCGACCCCGCACGAGTGGCTGCGGAGCAGACGCAACTGGAGTTCCTCTGCCTGGTCGTCAGGAATCGACTCCGAGACAAACCGTCCGAAGCCGGTGTTGACGCCGTATGTGTGTTCGCCGCGCAGGTCGTCGAGGAGGCTACGGGAGCGACGCATTCGGTCGACGGCGCTCGGTGCGAGAGCAACGGCCCGGCGATCGATGGCAACGTGCCAGACGTCGTCGACCGAGAGATCGTCGCCGGTCAGGAGGAGTGGGCTCGTCACGGAGAGCGAGTGTATTCGCACCGCTCGCGCAACCGCACCTCAGCCTTCCCCGGAAACCTGCGCGGTCGCCACACCGCGTTGCTCCGCGACGTGCTCCACCCGCTCCCGGGTTGGGGCATGACCCGTGAGCGCGATCAGGAAGGCGTCGCGCTCGATCGCGATCAGCTGGCCGTCGGTGACCGCGCGAACGGTCGCCGTCCGGGGAACATCGTGCAGGAGGGCGATCTCGCCGAAGCCCTCCCCTCGCTCGAGCACGCTCACGCGCGTGCCGTGCAGGAGCACCTCGACGGTCCCGTCTGCGATCGCGAAGTAGCGGTCGCCGGAATCACCCTCGAGAATGATTGTCTCGCCGGCCGGGACTCGGATATCGGTGGCGCCGTGCGCAACGCCCTCGAGTGCGGGCACGGGCAGGGCGCGAAAGATCCCGACTGACCGGAGCAGAGCGATCGTAACGGCGGGAACGACCGCCGCTGCGTCAACCGCGAGAAGCGGTCGAAGCCGCATGAGCACGAGCATCGGCACGATCGCGCCGGTGAAGATCAGGGCACCCTTCAGGCCGGCGATACCGATCACGATCGGCACCGAGACCGAGCCGATCCCCCAGGCGGCCATTGCGAGGCCCTCCTTGAAGGAGAAGACGCGAGCGAGTATCTCAGTCGACGTGACGCGCTGCAGCAGTGTCTGCCCGGACACCTCGAGCAGGCTCCGCGACACACCGGTCACGGCAGCGACCGCGAACGCGACGCCGATCGTGATCGCGAATCCGAGGACGATGAACGCCGCGGCACCCATCACAGCTGCACCGAGCATCACGGGGACGATGCGGGCACGTCCGACCAGCGCGAAGGAAGTGATAGCACCGAGAACTGCGCCGGCACCGTGGGCTGCCGTCAGGTACCCGGCACCCGAGTCGCCGATCCCAAGGGAGCCGACGGCGAGCACGACGACGAGGACATCGAACGCACCGATCATCAGGTAGGTGGCCGCGAGAACGATGACGACTTCCCGCGGCGCACTCGCCTTCACGAGCGCCCGCGCTCCCTCGTCGAGCTGGCGGAATGCCCCGACCACCGGGGACTCCTCATCGAGTGAGAGTGGCGGAACGAGATCGCGAAGAGGCACCACGAGGATCGCCTCAAGGAACACGCACGCCGCGCCGGCCGCGTAGACGGCACCCGGCGTCGAGACGGCAAGAATCAGGCCGGCGCAGGCGGGCGCAAGAACGAGTCCGATGCTGAGGATCCAACCGGTGACGGCGTTCAATGTGACGAGTTGCTCGGTCGTGCGGGCGATTCCGGGCGACACGACCGCATGCGTGGGGTGCGTCATCACGAGGGCCATGGCGGTCAGAGCACCGAGTGCGTAGCTCACGACCGGTGGCGCGCCCGAGAGGAGGGACAGCGCGGTCGCACCCAACGTGACGGCCTGAGCAGCATAGGCACCGAGGAGAACCCGACTCGCCCCGAAGCGGTCGATCAAAGGCCCGGCAAACGGGGCTGAAATCGCGGTCGGGATCAGCAGTGCGAGCGAGACGACGCCGGTCGCGGTGGCTCCTCCCTCGGAGTAGGCGTAGACGAGCATCGCGACCCACGGCCCGAACTCGGCCATCCGGTACAGGCCGAGGGCGCCTGCCTCGCGACAAAGGACGGGGTTCGCGGCGAGTGCGCGAAGCGGAGAGGTTGGGGCGGCAGCCACGAGCCGCGAGCCTATCGGCGGCGAGGCGGCGAGGCGATCAACGCAACAGAGGTCAGAGTCGCAGCTCGAGAACCCTGTCGTCTGGCAACGCTGCGAGCCCGAGGGCAGCTGCCGGGGCAACCGCGGCCTCTGGGAGAAGGCCCACGAGCTCGCTCGGCCCGACGTCGACCCCGCGACGTGCCGCGAGCTCTCGCACACGATCGACGACCTCCGCGAGCGGTGCGGCTTCGATGTCGATCACGTTCATCGATACCTGAACGCGCCCGCTCGCCGGCAGCAGCAGGCCGAGAGCCTGGACGCCGCGCATCCCGCCGCCCGACTCGCGCACGGCGGCTGCGATGGCGCTTGCATCGTCGAGGGTTCCCGTTGCGAGGTCGATGTTGAACGCGATCAGGAGCGGGCGCGCGCCCACGAGGACGCCGCCCGCGCGCGGGTCGAGATGTGAAGGCCCAAACGACGGCTTCACGTCTCCCGCATCGATGCGGCGTTGCAACTCGGCGGGGCCGCCCTGCCGGAAGAACGCTGGCCGCTTACCACCCCCGCTGTCGGCGTAGAGGAACACGGGGAGCCCGAGTTCCGATCCGATCCGCCGCCCGAGCTCGAGCGCCGCCTCCCTGGCGAGCTCCATCTGATCGGCGTCGATCGGGACGATCGGCACGACGTCGGCCGCACCTATGCGCGGGTGAATACCGTCGTGCTGCCGGAGGTCGATCAGCTCGGCCGCCCGTGCGATGCCGTCGAGAATCGAGTCGATCAGAGCGTCGGGCTCGGCGACGACCGTGAAGACCGAGCGGTGGTGGTCAGCGTCGGAATGGATGTCGAGCACGCGACCCCGGTTTCCCAGCGCCTGCGCGATCGAGTCGATGGCTACAGGGTCACGACCCTCGGAGACATTCGGGACTGATTCGAGCATCGGCACGGATCTACTCTACGGTTGCGGGGAATGCCCGCCAGCACCGCCGATTCCTCACCGGATACAGACGAGCGCTATCGGTCGATCGTGGCGCTCCACGAGCAGCTTGCGCGCTGCCGTCGCTGCATGGCGGCCGGTTTCTCGATCGAGTCACCGCCGGTCATTCAGGGCGCGGCCGGACGACGGGCGTATCTCTACGGGCAGGCGCCGGGAATCGTCGAGGGCGCCGCCGGCGAGCCGTGGCAGGGCCGGGCAGGGCGCACGCTGCGCGCGTGGCTCGAGCTCGACGAGGCGACGTTCGATGCGACGTTCTACTGCGCATCGGTGACGCGTTGCTACCCGGGCCGCGTGTCGGGTCGTGGCGATCGAACCCCGTCGCCCGCCGAGCGGCGCCTCTGTGCACCCTGGCGCGTTGAGGAGCTTCGACTTCTCCGCCCCACACTGATCCTCACGGTCGGCGGGTTTGCTGCGGGAGCAATCGTCGGCGCACGAACGCTGACCGAGTGCGTCGGCAAGAACTACCTCGTCGATGACGCCATCGTGATCCCTCTCCCCCATCCATCGGGTGCGAGCGCATGGCTCAACGAGCCCACGAACCGGCGACGGCTCGGCAAGGCCCTCACCCACGCCCGGCGCGAGCTCGCTCGCCTCGACGATCCTTGCTGACCGGCGCCATGCTCGTGTGCGACGATACCCTCCGATGACACGCAGGCCGACACCGGACATCCAGTGAGCCCGCTCGATCCGGAGATCGAACAGCGGATCGACGGTCCCGTCTCCTCGGAGGCTGTCCGCGAGACGCGAATGACGCCGGCCGAGGCGATCGAAGGGATGCGCATCCGCTTCCCGGAGCGCGGGAACCGCAAGCTCCGTCGCGTCATCGACCGCGCGAACGCTGACCCCCAGCTGAAGGCGTGGTGGCACGTCTCGAACGTCAACGCCGTCGCGCGCATGCAGATCAACGACCACTCGTGGGTTCACATCCAGGTCGTCGTCAATATCGCACTGAAGCTCCTCCGCCAGCTGACGAAGCACGGCGTCGAGCCGTCGGCGGTGCGCGACTACGGGATGACGAACGAAGATTCCGAGGTGATCGTTGTCCTCTCGGCGCTGATGCACTGCGTCGGCATGTCGGTGCATCGCCGCGGCCACGAAGATTTCAGCCTCTTCCTCTCGGAGCCGAAGATGCGCGAGCTGCTGGACGGGATCTACGGCGAGCCGGAGCGCACCGTGATCATCTCGGAGGTGCTGCAGGCGATCACGAGCCATCGCTCGGATGGAGAGCCGCTCGCCCTCGAGGCCGGGATCCTCCGGGTCGCCGACGCGCTCGACATGGCGAAGGGTCGCTCGCGCATTCCGTTCGAGGCCGGCTCGGTCTCGATGCACTCGCTCTCCGCGGCAGCGATCGAGGAGGTCACGATCGAGGACGGCGACGAGAGGCCTGTCAAGATCGGGATCCTGATGAACAACTCCTCAGGCCTCTTCCAGGTGGACGGCCTGCTGAAGGCGAAGTTGCGTGGCTCCGGCCTCGAGCCCTACGTCGAGGTGATCGCGCACATCGACACGGAGAACGAGAAGCGACTCGTCTCGGTGTACCGGCTCGATCTCTGACCGGGGCAGGCGAGATTGCTACCATCCCGCGCGAGCCCTGCGGGATCGTCTAATGGTAGGACGCCGGATTCTGGTTCCGGAAGTTGGGGTTCGAGTCCCTGTCCCGCAGCTCCTCTGGATCGCCCGCGTTGCCCCCGCAAGGGGGCATTTCTGTTGTTCGATCCGACAACGCTCGTAACAGCATTTCCAAGGGTTTTGTAAGGGTTTGACCCCACGCTTGTGCGCGGTTCGCTACCGTAGTGACAACGAGAGACACGAACGGGCCGTTTTCGCGCGGCGCCGTGAACCCTGTCCCCGAGATGGAGGTCAGATCTGAGAACCCTAGCGATGGGTGCGTGCGCCCTGATTCTGTTGGTTTTGCCGGCGACGGCCCAGTCCCGGTCCGATGCACGACTCGGTGCGGAGTTGACACACCACCTGAGCATCATGAAGAAGGATCGGCAAGTGCTTCGATTTATCGAGGCGCACGCCTGGCTCCTGAGTGATCCTCGTTTCGCCGCCGAGGCAAGGCGCCAGTTGCGACTCCACACGTTGAGCCTCAAGCGTGCCGAGCGCAAGGCGACCGCCACCCGGCTTGCGATAGTGCGACGTTCGAAGGCTCGCCACCTCGCGGCCGTCTCGGCGGCAAGCCCTCCGACGGTGATCTGCCGCTTGTTCGGCTCCTATTGCGGACAGGCCCTCGCCGTCTCACGATGTGAGTCGGGCCTGCGCACGGACGCGCAGAACGGCCAGTACCAGGGCCTCTTCCAGATGGGCTCGAGCGAGCGCCGGATCTTCGGGCATGGCCCGACCGCCTTCGCACAGGCGAAGGCCGCGCATCGCTACTTCGTCGCCTCGGGCCGGGATTGGAGCCCCTGGTCCTGCAAGCCCTGGGCCTAGCGGCACAGCAGGTTTCGTCTGCAAAGGGCGGACCCCGGCCGACCGGCCGGGTTCCCACGCGGGCCTGTTCGTGCTAGGTGTCTGGTGATGACATGGCCCCGGCGGAAGAGTGAGCGTCTGAAGCCGCTCGATGAGGCGGCTGCGTACGCACGGTGTCACGGCGACCGCGACGAGACCGTCCGGATCGTGAAGCTCCCGCCACGCCGCGTTCGGTACGACGCGCTGCTCACGACGGGCGAGGAGATCCGCCGTGGGCTCGAGGCCCGGATCGATGGACGGGACGGCGAGAGCGGCCCGGTCGCGGCGCCGTAGGCCGGACGGCTCCGCTCTGCCAGAGCAATCGCCGCGAGGTTCGGTACACTCCTTCGCCGCACGGCCCATTCGTCTAGTGGCCTAGGACACCGCCCTCTCACGGCGGCGGCACGGGTTCGAATCCCGTATGGGCTATACCTGCTTCCGACTACAACCCGGAGGTTCTGTTCCAGGAAGGATCCCAACCGCCGGGCAACCCATGGCGCTTGCTAACGCGGATACCCGGCTAACCGGGAATGATCCTGATGACGGTGTTGGCGCCCTGGCGCGATACCAGGATCCTGTGCGGCGTGCCGACGACCGGGCTGAGTTCGATGAGGTCGAGATCTGCGCTCACGCCCGCGGGGCGGGACACGCGCAAGGTCGCAGTGACCCCGCGGCCCATCACGACCTGCTCTCCGAGCCTGAGCCGGTCGCTTGCCTCGAGCTGGCGGAGAGGCCCACCTGGGGTTTCGCGTACCAGGAGGCGCTTCGTGCCGCCGACCGCGACGACCTGCCCGACGACCTTCGGGCTTGCCGCCGACGAAGCCGCGACGGTCGAGAGCGCCACTCCGATCGCGAGCGCGGCAGCCATGGCCGCAAAGGCTGCGCGGTGCCCGCGCGGCACCCATTTGCGCAGGCTGAGGTATGTGCTCGTCATCCGCTCCTAGCCCTTGATTGAGGTGACGCCGCCGTTGGTCTGGATCTCGAGTGGCTCTCTCAGCTTGTCCGCCTTCACCCAGAGCCCCGCGTTCTTGAGCGCCGCCCTCGTGGTGCTTTCCCCGCGGATGGCCACCGCGCGCTCGTTGATCATCTCGACCTCCGTGTTGATGTTGATGCCGACGCGGCCACCGATGATGAACTCGACCGCTACGACCGTGTTACCGTCGGTCTTGATGATGTCCCCGTTCTGAAGCTTCGAGTTCAGCAGGCCCGAATAGAGCTTTCCGTCACGCTTTACCGTTGCGCGGCCCGGGCCTTTGCCGTGGTTCGCGTTGTGCTGGAAAATTCGGGCGGTCGCGTTGGCCGTTGGCGGTAGCGGTGGAAGCTTCGGCGCAGCAGGAGGCGTCGAGGGCGCGGACTTGAGCTTCATGGCGATGGTCGTACCGGGCTTGGCCCCGTAGCCGCTCCCGGTGCCGCTTAGCGTGCCGCTCGCGCCGGCTCGGACGACGTACGTTTGCCTGCAGGCGACGTTGATTCCCTGCCCGTTACAGTCCCGGACGATCGTCGCCGTGGCCCCCTGGACGCTACCGGAGAGCGGATCCGTGCGGCCTCCCGGACAGCACGTCCAGGTCGAGGTGCCCGTGATCGAACTGCCGGTCACGCGGAGAGTCCACGTCGACTGGAAGGCAACGCCGCTTGTGCGCACCGTGACCGCGTAGGTTCCGGATCGAAGTACCGGCTCGGCCGAAGCGGCTGGAACGACCGCCGACAGGCAGAGCGCGAGCACCCCGAGCAACAACAAACGCCGTGTACGTCGAACGAACATCTGGCTCATCCCCTGCCCGATAAAAGGCCGCATCGTGTAAACGCGGCACGACGCTATCACAGCTCGCGATCGAGCACATCAAGTTGTGGAGCGATCCGACCCGGCTTGACCCGCAACGAGCGCTCCCGTAGCGTCTCGGTATGAACTGCCGCGTCGTCTGTTTCTCTGGTCCCGACGGAACCCACATGCACGAGATCGCCGCGCGGGTCGCCGAGCGGCTTGGATTCACGCTCGTCGACGAGGCCATCATCACGCGAGCTGCCGGTGAAGCCGGTGTTGACCCGCATGTCGTCGCCGATGTTGAGAAGCGTCAGACATTCATGGCGCGCCTGCTCGACGCCCTCTCGTCGAGTTCCGACGCCACCGGACAGGCCTTCTCCGGCGGTGTCAGCGTCTACTCAGCAGCCGATGTTCCGATGACCGAGGATCTGCGCGGCCTGATCCGCACCGCTATCGAGGAGACGTCGGCGCGCGGGGACGTAGTCATCGTCTCGCACGCCGCCTCCCACGCACTCGCGCAACATCCGGACGTCCTCCGCGTTCTCGTCACCGCTTCGCCCGAGACACGTACCGCTCGCATCGTCGAGCCCGGTGGTGTGAGCGAGAAGGATGCGGCCCGCACCGTCGAGGAGTCCGATGCCGCCAGAGCCGACTACCTGAAGCGGTTCTACGGGATCAAGCAGGAGCTCCCCACCCAGTACGACCTCGTGATCAACAGCGACCGGCTGGGAACTGACGATGCCGTTGCGATCGTGACGATCGCGGCCGGCGCGTAGCCCGGCAGACCTACTCGCTGACGCCCTGCACCCAGAGTTCCCAGTCGCCGTACGCAGCGAACTCGACGCGATCCGCCGCAGGCGGCTCCCCCCAGTCACTCGCGGACGGCGGCTTGATCGACAGATGACAGGCATCGAGGTGTGGCGTCGCGCCGTGCCAGTGCCAGACTCCGGCCGGAATCACGATCATCTCCCCCACGCGGAGCAGCTTGCGCTCTGTGCCGATCCCCACCGCAATCTCGCCCTCGGTGACGAGGAGCAGTTGATCGACCGCGTGGGTGTGGCAGTTCGTCCTGCCACCGGCGGGGAACCAGACCGAGAGCACCTCGATCTCCGTTTCGCTGCCGGTCAGCTTGTGGTTGCGCACGAGACCCTGGAAGTTCGCAGCGGGGCTCGGCTGCGAGAGCGCTTTCGTTGCCCGAAGGACGGGAGTAGTCATGCCGTGAACCTACCGCTTCGAGGGTGGGCCGAACATTCCCAACATGTCTCGTTGCTACGATCACCGCCCGCTCGACGGGTTACCGCGAGCGCCATCGAACCCATGGCAAACGACTCCGAATCGCTCTTTCCTTCCGGTCCGACAACCCGGCGGGGCCTCCTCTCGGCCTTCAGTAGGAGAGCAGCGGACGCAGTGCCCGTTCCGGAGCTCCTCATCCAGCGCGAGCGGGTCGATCACTTCGACGAGCCGACACCGGACTGGCTCGACCCGATCCTCTCGGGCGAAGCTCTGCTCGCCGAGATCGAAGCATCGAAGCAGGAGACCGGAATGCACATCTGGTGGCTCGGCCAGAGCGGATTCCTCGTGCAAGTCGGGGGAGAGCACATCCTTCTCGACCCGTACCTCTCGGACTCGATGACTACGCGCTATGCCGACACCGACACCCCGTTCGAGCGGATCACCGGGCTCGTCGTCGAGCCATCTCTCCTCTCCTTCGTCGACATCGTCACGTCCAGTCATGCCCACATGGACCACCTCGATCCGGAGACGCTCTCCTACGTGCTCTCGGGCGATGCGGCGTTCGTCTGCGCGGCCGGGAGTGAGCAGATCGCTGCCGAGCGTGCTGGCCGACTGCCCGACGCGGCACTTGGAATCGACGACGACGCGGAGTTCGGCTCCTTCACGGTCAGAGGAGTTCCCGCGTACCACGAGGGTGCTCCCGAGGCGGTCGGCTACGTCGTGCGAAACGGTGCCTACGTCCTCTACCACGCGGGTGACACGCGCCGAGTTCAGGGAGTCGCCGAGGCGGTTCAGCCTCATGGCGCGGACGTCGCGATCGTGCCGATCAGCGGCCAGCACGGAAACATGAACGGCACCGACGCCGCCCGGCTTGCCTACGAGTCAGGCGCGATGATGGCGATCCCGTGCCACTACGAGATGTTCCGCAGCGACACGGACAACACGCGACGGTTCGTCGCGGAATGCTCTCGACTCGGCCAGGAGTACCGTCTCCCCCGCGCCGGCGAGCGCATCACGGTCGACTACGGCTTCTAGCAGCGTCCCTTCAGCGAGCGAGCCAGCCGCTGTCCATCACGACAGGCGAGCCCGTGAACGAGCGGCCGCCCGGGCCGAGCAGGAACGCAGCGACATCCGCTACCTCTTCCGGCTCGAGCATGCGCTTGATCGCCTGCGGCTCGAGTAGAACGTCGCGGAGAGCCTCCTCCTCGGTGATCCCGCGGCTCTCTGCCAGGGCGGCGATCTGGAGCGCCACGAGCGGCGTCCGCACGAAGCCGGGACAGAGCGCAACGGCGCGAATGCCGTCAGGAGCGCCCTCGAGGGCGAGCGACTTGACGAGCCCGACTGCCCCGTGCTTCGCGGCGACATAGCCGGTCTTGAACGGCGATGCGATCAGACCGTGCACGGACGCGACAACGACGACGCGCCCTTCCTCGCTCTCGCGGAGGTGCGGCCAGGCATACCGAGCGAGCAGAAACGGGCTCGTCAGCAGTACCGCGAGGAGCGCATCCCAGCGATCCTCGTCGAAGCTCTCGAACGGCGAGACGTGCTGGAAGCCGGCGTTCGCGACGACCGCGTCGACCCCACCGAAAGCGTCAACGGCTGCGGCAACAGCGGCACGATTGCCCTCGCGCGTCGAGAGGTCGGCCGCGCACGGCTCGCCGGGGCCGGTCGGCTCGGGGGCAACGTCGGCAGCGAGCACCATCCAACCCTCGGCGCCCCGCCGTTAGGCG
>JAJAZN010000215.1 GCA_026785685.1 Thermoleophilia bacterium | reverse complement strand
CCCCGGTCAACCACCCCCCCCCGCCGGCCCGCCGCGGCCCCCACCACCTGGGCCGGGGCGGGGGTGGTTCCGCCCCCCGCCCCCCCCGCCGCCGCGCCCCCCCCCCCCCCCCCACCCCCGCGGCCCGCCTGCCCCCCCGGCCCACGCTGCTCGGTTCATGCCCTCCCCGACAAGCACTCCCACCCGGAACCACTCATCCGAACGGAGGGGGCGTCGTCGCGGGGTCGCGATTCCGCACCTCGTCGACGAACGCAGCGAGACGATCTGCGATCGCGGAGTCGTGGATCTCGAGCACGTTCTCCGCGTTTCGCTCGCCCGAGCGGGAGAAGTTGAACGACCCGACAAAGGCGACATCGTCGGCGACGACGACCTTCGCGTGCATGAAGTCGTGCAGTGACTCCGGGGTCCAGCGCGTTGACGGTTTGCCCGAGAACGGTGCCCCCGTCAGAATCGTGCGCAGAAGCGGGATCTTCCAGGCGCTGACGCCGTTCGTCGCCCACTGGTGGAAGACCTCGTCGACCTGGGTCTCGTCGATCACCCCGGCGACGTCACAGCGGCGCTCGTTCACGACCTCGACGAGTGTGCCGAGGATCGGGCCTGATGTGAGCACCGGGGAGGCGATCCTGATCCGACTTTTTGCCCGGCCGAGGAACTTCGCGACGCGATGGGAGAGGGCCTCGCCGTACTCCGGCGTGAACCAGGCCCGCAGGTCGATGCCCCCGTCGATAGTCACCGGGCGCGGCTCGACGTGGCCCGTGTGCTCGACCTTGCCCGAGTTCCAGAGCTCGTCGAGATTGAGCGAGAACGCCCGCGCCAGCGCGGGAGCGCCGAGCACGCGGACGATCACGTTCTCCTGTCGGCTCCAGGAGTCGTCGGTCCAGTTGGTCGACCCCGACCAGACATCGGTGCCGTCGCGCACGACGTACTTGTGGTGCATCAGGTCGGGAATGCCCGCGATCCCACGAGTGGGCACGGGGAGCGCCTCGATTGCTGCAGGGGTCATCTCGGGTGGCGGCGGCACCGGGATCGGGCCGGGGTGGTCGACGTTGTAGACGAGGCGAATCGTGACCCCGCGCTGCTGCGCGGCAAGGAGCGTCGCGAGCACGAGCGCGCCGGCATCGGTCTCGAAGCGCACGTCGTACAGCGCAAGGTCGAGGCTCTCTTGTGCCGCTCCGATGAAGGCAGCTACCTCACGGGCGATCCCGGTCGGGGTCTGACCGCCGTCCGTGAGCGTCCGGAGCTCGATCGGCATCGATCAGATCAGCTTCTTCGCGCGAAACGCCGCCTTGCGGGCGCGCTTCGCAGCCTGGTACTCGGCGAGCGCCTCCGGCGAGTTCACGTCGCCGAGACTCTCGTGCATGGGGGCGAAGGCCTCCCACCCTATTGGCTGCACACCGAGGCGCTTGGCGAGCACGCCCATCATCGTCCGTGCCTTCATCTCGCCAATGCCCGGCAGCTCGAGCAGTCGGCGCTCGAGTTCCGCGCCGTCCCTCGCTCCCCTCCAGACCGCTGCAGGGTCACCGCCGTACTCGCTGACGAGGAACGCACAGTGATCCTGGACGCGACGCGCCATGTTGGCGGGGAAGCGATGGAGCGCAGGCTTCTCGCGGAAGACCTCAACGAGAGCGTCTGGATCCATGGCCGCAATCGCCGTAGCATCGAGCGCACCGCCGAGGCGCTTCGACAGCTCGAGGGGCGACGAGAACGCCTTCTGCACCGTCACCTGCTGATCGAGCACGAAGCCGATCAGGAGTGCGAGCGGGTTCGCGCCGAGGAACGCGTCCGCTTCGGGGTTGCCCGTGAAGTAGATCGCTGCAGGCGCCGCCATTTGTCGATCCTATCCCGTGGAGCCCGGCGTGGCACTGGCCGGATACCCTTGCCGGATGGATCCGCTCGCCGCCTTCACGCCCGCGACGAGAGCCTGGTTCGAACGCGTCTTCGCCGGCCCGACACCCGCCCAGCAGGCAGCGTGGCCGGTGATCGCGACCGGCGCGAACGTCCTCGTGCAGGCTCCAACCGGCTCCGGCAAGACGCTCGCCGCATTCCTCACCGGGATCGACCGGCTCAACGCGAATCCGGACGCGGGACTGCGCCTGCTGTACATCTCCCCTCTCAAGGCGCTCAACTACGACGTCGAGCGCAACCTGCGCGCACCGCTCGTCGGCCTCGGGTCGACGCTCACCGTCGGCGTTCGCACCGGGGACACGGATCAGCGTGAGCGGCGCCAGATGACGCGCAACCCGCCCGACATTCTCATCACGACTCCTGAATCGCTGTTCCTCCTCCTCACGTCGCAGGCGCGCGAGATGCTGCGCGGAGTCGAGACGGTGATCATCGACGAGGTGCACGCCGTCGCCGGCACGAAGCGCGGAGCACATCTCGCTCTCTCGCTCGAGCGGCTCGAGCAGGTGACGACGCGGCCGTTCCAGCGCATCGGTCTCTCTGCGACGCAGCGTCCGCTCGAGGAGATCGGACGGTTCGTGGGTGGGGGGCGGCCGATTCAGCTCGTCGATGCGGGTTCCCGCAAGGAGCTCGACCTCGAGGTCGTCGTAGCACTGGAGGACATGCGCGAGCCCGGCTCGAATCCGGCCCTCAGCCAGCACGTCGTCGAGGACGATGTCGCCATGGCCGCGGGATACGAGGCAACGGCGCGGTCGATCTGGCCCTCTATCTATCCCGCACTGCTCGACCTCGTGCAGCAGCACCGCTCGACGATCGTTTTCGTCAACAGCCGGCGCCTCGCCGAGCGGCTCGCGGTGCGACTCAACGAGCTCGCCGACGCGAACATCGCGCGTGCCCACCACGGGTCGCTCGCGCGGGAGCAGCGGGTCGAGATCGAGGAGCTACTGAAGGCAGGTCAGATTCCCTGCCTCGTCGCGACGTCGTCGCTCGAGCTCGGCATCGACATGGGGGCGGTCGATCTCGTGATTCAGGTCGAGAGCCCCAAGTCTGTCGCGCGGGGACTTCAGCGCGTCGGGCGCGCAGGGCACGACCTCGGCGCCGTCTCCAAGGGCCGGATCTTTCCGAAGTTTCGGGGTGACCTGCTCGAGTGTGCAGTCGTCGCGAAGGCGATGCGCGAGGGACTGATCGAGGAGACGCACATCCCGCGGAATCCCCTCGATGTGCTCGCGCAGCAGATCGTCGCGATCTGCGCCGACGACGAGATCTCGGTCGACGACCTGCACCAGCTCGTTCGCGGCGCGTACCCGTTTGCCGATCTCGCCCGGGCGCAGCTCGAGAACGTGCTGGACATGCTTGCGGGACGCTACCCGTCGGACGAGTTCGCCGAGCTCCGGCCACGGATCGTCTGGGATCGTACGGCGGGCGTCGTCAAGGGGCGGGAGGGCGCTCGACGCCTCGCGGTCACGAACGCAGGCACGATTCCCGACCGCGGCCTCTTCGGCGTCTTCCAGGTCGAGGGCGGCGGCCGCGTCGGCGAGCTCGACGAGGAGATGGTCTACGAGGCGCGGCAGGGCCAGACGTTCATGCTCGGCGCCTCCACGTGGCGCATCGAGGAGATCACCCGGGATCGCGTGCTCGTCTCTCCTGCGCCGGGGGCGCCGGGTGCAGTCCCGTTCTGGAAGGGCGAGGGTGTGGGGAGACCGTTCGAGCTCGGGGAGAAGATCGGCCGTGCCTCACGCGAGATCGTTGCCCTGAGCGACGCGAAGGCGCTCGCGAGCCTCGGCAGCGACTACCACCTCGACCCGCTCGCCGCGCGGAATCTCCTCACCTACCTTCGCGACCAGGCGGCGGCGAACGGCGGTGTCATTCCCTCTGACCGGACGATCGTGATCGAGCGCTTCCGGGACGAGATCGGCGATTGGCGCCTATGCATCCTGACCCCGTTCGGCGCCCGCGTGCACGCGCCATGGGCAATGGCGCTCGGCGCGCGCCGGCGCGACTCGCTCGGGCTCGAGGTGCAATCCATCTGGTCGGACGATGGCATCGCTTTCCACCTCCCCGAGGCCGATCTGCCGCCGCCGATCGCGGACATCCTCCTCACACCCGACGAGATCGAGGACCTCGTCGTCCAGGAGCTTGGGCAAACCGCGCTGTTCGGCGCCCGCTTCCGTGAGAACGCCGGGCGTGCACTCCTTATCCCGAGACGCCGCCCCGGCCAACGAACGCCGCTCTGGCAGCAGCGTCTCAAGGCCCAGAGCCTGCTTCAGGTGGCGCGGAACTACGGCTCCTTCCCGATCGTCCTCGAGACGTATCGGGAGTGCCTGCAGGACGTGTTCGATTTGCCGGCGCTGAAGGGGATCTTGCGTGGGCTCCAGACCCGTGAGCTCGACCTCGTCGAGGT
>JAJAZN010000214.1 GCA_026785685.1 Thermoleophilia bacterium | reverse complement strand
CGATCGACTTCTCGATGTGTTCGCTGTGTTGCTTCTCGGACGTGATGCGCGCCAGGTCGACGGCTGCGAGGCTCTCCTCGAGGCGGGCAGCGCGTACGTCGCCCGCTTCCGCAAGGGCAGCAAGCTCGGATCGCACCCACTCGGCATGCCTGGTAGCGGCAGCGTCCAGCTCGCCCCGGCCGACGAGACCGGTGACGCCCTCGGCGAGCTCTTCTATGCGCTTGCCGAGATCCGCGGCATTCCCATCTATCCGGGTCGTCAGCTCCTCGGCTACCCCGAGGACGCTTTCGTCGACATGGGACGTCATCCGATCGACCCGAGCCATGAGCTCAGCAGTTCGCTGATCGAGCTCCTCGGTGGTTGACACGGCGGCGACAGCGTCGAGCTCCGCACGGAGGCCGGCAAGAGCTGCGTCGACCGAATCCCGGGTCGCAAGGGCGCCGAGGACATGCTCAACCCCGGCCAGCCGAGAACCCGACGCGAGCGCATCAGCTACCCGGACGGACTCGAGCTCGCTCATCGACTGGCGCACGTCAGCGATCGATACCTCGAGCGCACCGACGGTGTCGATCCGTGTCGCAACCGACTCGATGCGCTCACGCAACGCCTCGTCGTCGAGCCGTGCCGCAAGTTCCGACACGCGTACAGCGAGCTCGGCCGTGGAATCATCTGCCGCAAGGGACTCGACACGCGAGCAGACCTCGGCGAGAGCCTCATCGATCGACTTCTCCACCCCGCCCAGTGTGTCGAGGCGCGACGCCAGATAGTCCGCCTTCTGCCGCAACATATCGTCCTCGCCCGGCAGCGCAACGACCTGATCGAGACGTGCTCGAAGCTCCGCAAGCTCCTCCTCACGAGGGCCTGACGCTGCAACCTCCTCGACCCGGGCCAGAAGCGTCTCGGCGAGCGAGGCCCGGTCGGCCGCGGTGCTCTCGGCCACCTGTCGGATCTCCTCTCGGAGGGCTATCGCCGAGCTGCCCTCGGCAACTCCGGCCTCGAGTTCCCCAATTCGACTCTCGAGCGACGAAATCGTGTCACCCTGCCCCGCGAGTGCTGTTACCCGAGTAGCGAGATCCTCGAGGGGCCACGACACCTGGGCAACGGATTCGGCAAGGTCATCCAACCGACTCTGCACGGCGTCAAGGGGTGTCGAGTCGGCCGACCACTCCCCGAGCCCGTCGAGTCGCTCGCGCGTGCGCACCTCCAGCTCCTCGAGCTCCGCCGCGATTCGCTCGAGCGCACCGCCGTCCTCCTCTGCCGCGTTCTCGAGCGATGCGAGTCTCTTTCCGAGGCCCTGCGTCTCCGTCGTCGCCGACGCCGCTGTGGCCTCCACCCGCTCCGTGAGCGCATCGAGTGCCGGCTGGAGATCAACCGTCGGCCCCGCCGCCAGATCGTCGAGGCGCGCTGCCACGACGTCAACCCGGGACGAAATCGATGCGATGGCGGCGTCGTTCGTCGCATCGACGCCGTGACTCTGGTCTGTCGCGACCACCGCAAGCTCGCTACGGAACTGCTCGATCAGGCCCTCGATCGCTCCGTTTGCGGGCACGCGCGCGACGACCTCGTCGATGCGCTGCTCGAGGCTTGACAGGGCGTCGAGCTGCGCCGAGAGACGACGTGCTTCGTTTCCTGCGGCCTCGGCCTGCAGTGCAGCGGCGTCGATCCGGCTCTCGAGGTCACCGATCGTGGTCAGATCGTCGAGCCGCACGCTGACCGCCACGATCTCGCTTACGAGCGTCTCGATCTGCCCCGGCGTGCCGGGCTGAACCTCCAGCCGCTCCACCATGGCGCGTAGCTCCGCAATCGCTGTGACGTCGTTCGGTCGAGATCGAAGCTCGTCGAGCTCCAGCCTCAGTTTGGCAACGGCATCTGACGGGTCTCGACCCTCAAGAGCGTCGACCCTCGTCTCGAGCGTGCCCGCAACACACGCAAGATCCTCGGCAGAGCTACGTTCCCTCGAAGTCCCTTCGACCCGTGCTTCGAGCGAAGGAGGCCGGAGCTTCTCGAGCGATGACCACTGTTCGGCAAGGGCACTCGCAAGATCGAGTCGCGTCAGGCTTCCCTGCTCGACGAGCACCTCACCGATCCGCGCACCCGTCTCACGCTGCCGCTCGAGCGCGGCGTCGAGCTGCGTCTGGTCGATGAAGCCAAGCTCGAGGAAGATCTCGCCGATCGGTCGGCGGGTCGCGATGTTGTCGGGGGACGGGGCCGCGACCACGCGCAACTTCGCGGCAGGCTTGACGGTTCCGCCGGATGCGGTGCCCTCGATTGCTGCCCACTGCTCCGCGAGGATACTCGCGAGCTCGATTCTCGGAACGTCGAACTCGGCGACGACGATCTCTCCGAGTCTCTCCCCCGTCTTCTCCTGGAGCTCGAGCGCACGGACAAGCTGATCCCGCGTGATCAGCCCGTTCTCGACGAGGATCGCGCCGATGAGCCGTGATTGCGTCGCTGCTCCTGCCTCCATTACCTCCCTATCGGCAAACACTCGTTCGAGGTATAGAGGCGGATCGAATCAGCGCTGCGATCCTCGCGCTCCTTGCCGAGGAGCCGATGCACGGCTACCAGATCATCCAGGTGATCTCCGAGCGCAGCGGCGGTAACTGGACGCCCAGCCCCGGGTCGGTGTACCCGACGCTCCAGCACCTCGAGGACGAGGGGCTCATCGAGCCCGCTCACTCGGAGTTCGGACGGAACGTCTACGCGCTCACCGAGGCAGGAAGTATTGCGCAGGCCGCCGACGGCACCGCGACGCCATGGGCCGAGGCCGAGAAGGACGTCGACGATGACCTCGTCGAGCTTCGCGACCTCGTCCACCAGGTGCTTGCCGCAACGCGACAGGTCGCACAGGCCGGCACCACCGCACAGGTGAAGGGCGCACAGGACGTGCTCCGCACCGCGCGCAAGGGCATCTATCGGCTTCTTGCCGAAGACGATAGCGAGACGTAGGCCGACGAGCTCCGCGGCAGACCAAGGGG